>JAUPLE010000628.1 GCA_030837085.1 Acidobacteriota bacterium
GCCAGGGCGTACGTATGCAATCATTGGGGCATCAAATTACTGACTGAAGATCACAGTTTTGTGATGGAATTGGTGAAAAAGGGGAAGATGACGATGGAAGAAGCGCGCTTAAGCCCGCTCAAAAACCGGTTGAACCAGGCTATCGGCGCTTCTATAAACATTACCCCGGATTATTCCCAGTATCAATTGGAAGAGGGCGATAGGCTCCTACTGTGTTCAGATGGATTGTGGGATATGCTGACGGATGAACAAATGCTCCAGGCGGTAATGCAAGATTTGCCCCCCAAAAAAATTTGTGAAAACCTCATCGATATGGCCAATCACGCAGGAGGCCATGATAATATTACAGCCGTGGTGTTTATTTACTCCAGCAAAACAACTAGAGAGGCAAAATCAGACAGCGACGAAGAATTTAAAGATACCACGGGCGAATATTCCTTTGTCTTCAAAGATTAAAATTGGCTTTTTAATCTTTTTTATTCATCATTCATCATTCATCATTTTATGGGTCAATCCAATATCACATCCCATTCTACTCCCTGGGGTGTATCCTGGAGCATGATCTTCCGCTCTTTTAACTGCTCACAGATCTTGTCCGCGGTTTCATAATCTTTATTTTTCTTGGCCCCAGCCCTCGCCGTTATCTTCTCATCGATCTCTGCCGCGGTTATATTATGCTCCGCCAGGAACTTCCGTTTGAATTCTTTTATAAATACTCCCGGGTCTTCATCGAAAATCCCCAGTACATCGGCTATTTTCTTGAACTCTTCCCGGAACAACCGGAGGGTATTGGTTTTCTGTTTCATTTTGGGTTTTGGGGCACTGAGAAACGCATTGACCTGGGTGAATAATTCGGAGAAATTGGCCAACGCCCTGGCGGTATTGAAATTGTCCAATACAGCTTCCCTGAATCCATCCTGGATTCCTGTAATCACTTCCGGCAGCAGGTTACTGTCATCGTCGGGGGGAAAAGTTTTAAGCAACTGATCCACGGTATTCAAGGTTTTATAAAAATAGTAAACTCGCTTGCTGGATGTAGTGAATATCGCTTCGGCAAAATCAATATTGGACGAATAATGGTTGGAAAAAACCGTAAAGCGGATAATATCGGGGTGGAATTTTTTCAATATATCTTTGATAGTGTAGAAATTCCCCAGGCTTTTGGCCATTTTCCTGCCGTCCACCATAACCAGGCCGTTGTGAATCCAGTAGTTGGAAAACGGTTGACCATTGCAAGCCTCGCTTTGGGCGATTTCATTCTCATGGTGGGGAAATACCAGGTCCAATCCCCCGCCGTGAATATCCAGGGTTTTTCCCAGGTACTTCCCGGCCATGACCGAACATTCGATATGCCAACCGGGCCTCCCGGGGCCCCAGGGCGATTCCCAGGAAGGTTCGCCCTCTTTGGCAGGTTTCCATAAACTAAAATCCCATGGATTCCTTTTATTGGGCGTATCCTCCGTGCTTACCAGTTGATCGAGCTTCTGCCTGGAAAGCTTGCCGTATTCGGTGAATTTCTCGACATCGAACAACACTTCATGGTTGTTGACATAGGCAGACCCTTTATCCACCAGTATCCGGATAAATTCGATAATATCCGGTACATGATCCGTGACCCTGGGTTCATGGTCCGCGGGTCGGACTTTCAATGCGGCCAGGTCTTTGGAGGAATCTTCGATGTAAAAGGTGGCAATCTCGTCCGCGGTTTTGCCGGTGTTCGCGGCTTTCCTGATGATCTTATCGTCGATATCGGTAAAATTCCTGACATAAGAAACTTTGTAGCCCAGGTACTTTAAAATATTGCGAATGGCATCGAAAATAATGGCCTGGCTGGCATGACCGACATGGGATTCATCATAGACAGTGATGCCGCAGGCATACATCCGGACTTCATTTTCATTGATGGGTTTGAAAGGTTCCAACTGGCGTGACAATGTGTTGTAAATCTTTAATGCATTAGCCATTTGTTTTGCTCCGTTTTAGATACTCAGGTAATATTAAAGGCTTTTAAAGCTTATGTCAAGTACTTAAAACCTTGCAATATTTTTTTATTTTTTATACAATAAAAAGGTAAGAGGTATGAAATGAAAAAATATTTAAAACTAAGTCCAATCATTATACTTAGCCTTGTATTGGCTTTTATCATCGTTCAATGCGCTGTTAATCCCGTGACCGGGAAAAAAGAGCTCATGCTGGTTTCAGAGAGCATGGAAATCGAAATGGGCAAAGAGATCGACAGTGGTATCCGGCAGGAATACGGCCTGTACCATGATCCCCGGATGACCGATTATGTGGTGCAGGTGGGAAACAAATTGGTTCCTTACACGCACCGGCCCAAACTGCAATATCATTTTGCCATCCTGGACACACCGGTGGAAAATGCCTTTGCCGCTCCCGGGGGGTATATATACATCACCCGCGGCCTGTTGGCTATGATAAACAGTGAAGCGGAAATGGCCACGGTACTGGCTCATGAATTGGGACATGTCAACGCCCGGCATTCAGCCCGCCAGATAACACGTTCCATACTCTTTACGCTGGGAATCGTAATTGCCAGTGAATTGAGCGAGGATATTAAAAAAATCGCCCCTATTTCCATGATTGCCGCTGAACTGTTGTTTTTAAAGTACAGTCGGAGCGACGAATACCAGGCCGATGAACTGGCTGTCCAATATTCCCTGAAAACCGGTTACGCCGCCGGTGAAATGGTCAGTTTTTTTAATTCTCTTCAGCGCTTAACCGTATCCGAGGGAGGAGTACGTTTACCAAACTTCCTCTCAACTCACCCCATGACTCCCCGCCGAATCGACCGGATAAAAGAACTCCTGGCTGCGGATGGGAATAGTCAACCGGCCAGAATAGCCGGGTTGGTGGTGGAAAAAAATGGCTACTTGCAAAAGGTTGACGGCCTCGTTTTCGGCGACGATCCCAGGCAAGGGTATGTAGAAAACGGCGTCTTTTATCACCCGGGTATGCAATTTTATTTCCGGGTCCCAACCGGTTGGAAAGTCAGCAACACGCCCATGCAGGTCTCCATGGCCCCGGAAGACGGCAAAGCGCTGATTATCTTGAAAGCCGAAGATTCTACCGAATCTCTTGACAGTTACTCGCAAAAAATGATGAAAAACCTGACCAATCCGCAGGTACTCCAGCAAGGATTCAGGTATGTCAACGGATTGAACGCTTTTGAAACCCTGGCGGCATATTTGCCTGATCAAAATGAGGGCACCCAGGGCGAAAAAAATAAACAAGTTAAGGTAAACCTGACCTCCATACGAAAAGACAATTCCGTGTTTACCTTTTTCTCCGCTGCATCATATCCGGACTATTCGAAATACCAGCCCGAGATTAATCGCGCCGTCAACTCGTTCAACCGGCTAAAGAGTTCCGAAAATTTGAACCGGAAACCGCAGCGTGTATATCTCAAACGGGTCAACCAATCGCAAAGCCTGGGAAATTTCCTGACAAGTCTCGGCGTCCCCCAGCAAAACTGGAATAAAATCTCATTGATCAATGCAATGGAACCAGGTCAACAACTGTCCCCCAACCAAATTGTCAAAGTGATTCAATAAAATATTTTTTTTTCTTGCCTTTTACTCGATAAATTGATATGATTACTCTTTGATTTTTAATAGTCCTCACAGGGCAAGAAGTACGGTTCATCACGCAGTATCCAGGATTAAAAAAATCGAAAGACTAATGAGGTATCCATGAATATGCAGAGCAAAGAATCCAGGAAAGGATTTTTTAAAAAATTTCCAGGTCAGTTCTGGCTGGTGGTGATGTTCGAATTTTTTGAAAGAGGCGCTTTTTACGGGATGATGAGTTTTCTCTCCCAGTATTTCGTCGATTCGCTGCATTTTCCCAAGGAGAATGTCGGTATAATCAAAGGGGTCATCCAGCCGCTGCTTTATTTCTTGCCTATCCTGGCCGGCGCTATTGCCGACCGTTTCGGTTACCGTAAAATTTTAATGGCCGCTTTTGCGCTGTTGGGGGGAGGTTATTTCCTGACCAGTCAAATGACTTCTTACACCGCCGTGTTTGCTGCCCTGGTGATTATGGGATTCGGGGCCGGGACTTTTAAACCCATCATATCCGGCACCATCGCGAAAATCACGGACGAATCCAACAGCACCCAGGCTTTCGGCGTCTATTATTGGTCGATTAACATGGGGGCTTTTTTATTCCCGTTGATTCTCGTTCCTATCTTGAAAAGTATCAATCCCCAATACGTGATTATCGCTTCCGCAGTTTTTACCGCGGCAATGATTATTCCCACGGCCTTTTTCTTTAAAGAGCCCGCGAAACAAAAAGAGGTAGAAGCCAGGGCTAATAAACGTGAACAAACCGGCTTGCTCCAGACCCTGGCCAATGCTTTCGAGATCATCTACTCCCCTATCGTACTGCTGTACAACCTGATGAAAAAATCCGCCGCCTGGAAAATCATCATCTCATTGGTCCTGGTGTTGCTGCTGGGATATTCCGTTTACAGCTACCTGGACCGTTCACCGGCATCCGCTAAATTCCCCACCATCGGAATTGAGAAAGAAAATACCACGCTCTTGTTCAGCGTTCAACGGAATATGTTGAAAAAAGCCCCTTACGAATTAAAATCAACGTCTCCAGTCACACTGACCATTTACAAGCCTCAACATATTAATAATGATGTGATGGCCAAATTGCTGCGGGAATTGGCAGAGTACCCGGGCCTTGCCGCCGTCACGGAAAATGAAATTAACGATTATATCAAGCAGTCCTCCGGTAAAATCGAAATATCATGCGAGCTAGCCCCCACCGCAAGTACGGATATCAGCATTGAAAGTCTTCCGGGCAATCGTTACAAAGTTTTTTTAAAAAGTCTCGATAATTACATCAGCTATAAAGAAAGTCTATTGAAAAAATTGCATGAAACTCCAACCCTGCGGGGTATAACTATAAATGACTGTGATACACTTTATCAGGGTCTTAAGGGGCGTTCGTTTTTCCCTTTCTTTGTAGTTTCGTTGGTATTGTTGGGGCTTCTCATCGTGGCCGTCTCTTCGGGACGTGGACGCAAGATAGAGGATAAACTCGCCCAGGGTGTAACCACCATGGGGTTCCGTTTAACTACCATGCTGGTCCCGGTCGTTATCATTGCCGCCTGGTTCATACCTGGAGTTGACACACTGGGAAAGATTATTGTTTCCGTCATCTATTTATCCGCCATGTCGCTTTTCATCATCGACAAAAGCGATTCCCGGAAATTCGTGGACCACGGTAAATTTTTGTTGATGATCGTTTTATATTCCGGTTTCTGGGTTTTATATTTCCAGATGTACGATTCCGTTTTATGGTATGTGCAGGCGTATGTGGACGCCGGTCCGCTGAACCATGCGGTCAACGGTTTCCTGGGGATTTTCGGGGTCAAGAGCAATTGGTTTTTCGATGTAGAGCATGTAACCGCTATTGCCGCCGGCACCATTATATTATTGCAGTTGTTCGTATCCAATATTGTGAAGGACAAAAAAGCCATGCCTACCATGATTACCGGTATCGGTTTTGCCACTGTGGGAATGGCCATATTTGCCATATCCGCCCATATCTGGGTATTCATTGCCGGGGTCGTCATTTTTTCTATCGGTGAGATGACCGCGCATCCCAAGTTTATTAGTTACTTTGGATTGACGGCGCCAGCCGATAAAAAAGCCCTGTACATGGGATATATATTCCTTTACGGTGTATTCGGCAGTTCCGTGGGCAGCGTTTTAGGGGCGAGGCTTTATGTACATTTCGTGGACAACTTGAACCAGCCGCGGACCTTGTGGCTCGTTTTCAGTATGATCGGTGTAATCACCATCATCAGTCTCCTGGTATACAATAAATTCCTGGCGCCCAGGAAAGGGAAGAATTCGTAAAAATATTTATAAAAGAGGCATTCTGACGCGACGCGTGCTAGAGACAAAAAAAATCCTTTTTTGTTGACAATCATTTTGCACTGTGATTTAATTATTGAACAATGAAATTTTATTGGAGGTAAAATGGACGATAAAGAATTCAATGACTACTTAGAAAAGAGGTACCAAACGGCGGTTGAATGGTATGATAATAAGGCTATTAAGAATAAAAAGGCTTATACTATCTTACAATGGGGAGTAATTTGCTTTTCTGCAATAACCCCGGTTCTTGTAGCTATAGGAGGTGAATTAACACTACGTGTCATAACCGTTATTATATCATTTTTCGTAGCAGCAGGAACCACAATCCTTAAGACCTTCAAATACCAGGAAAATTGGATTAATTACAGGACCACCTGCGAAACGCTAAGAAAAGAAATCCATTACTATAAGGCGAGAGCTAATGAGTATAAAACCAACGATGATCCCGAGAGAATATTTGTCAAAAGAGTGGAAGCTTTAATTTCTCGAGAGAATACACTTTGGCTTATAGAACAGAAAAAAGAAGACACCGACGCTGAAAAAAGTAACTTACAGAAACCTTGAGCATCTGGTAATTTGGGGATAAGAATACTTCTACAATATACTGTTTAATCCCATTATGCTCGGTTGAAGGAGGTAAAATCTGTACTTGGATTGTATTTCGATATTACCTAGCTGATTGAAAGGAGGAACGCAATGATTTTAAAAAAAACATTAATTGGTGTATTATTAATAGTGCTCTTCATCAGTCCCGGGTATTGTGAGGATAAGAATAAGAACTCCGATAGCCCAATAAAATCCACCAAAACCATATTAACGTCAAAAGATACAACTCAGACAATAACTAAAGTGAATGCATTCGATGCCTTATATCTCAACGCGGTCGATAATGAACTCTCTCAAAAAAAACTCAAGGCAGAGGTAACCATGCTTCAAGAAGAAGCAGAAAAACTTAAGGCAGAAGTGTCCAAACTTCGAGAAGAGACCGATATTATAAAGAATACGAATAATGCCCCTGACAAAAATTTTAGGTGGTTAACGGTCTGGCTAACCGCACTTGGTGGAATAATTCTTGGATTTATTGGTTTTTTTCTTAATAGGACACTAAATCGTACTCAAAAAGGAAAAATGGAGCAAGAAGAAAAACTCAACAAAGAAAAACACATGTTAGAAGTATTTCGTCACCTTGGCTCTGGTAAGCGTCAGATTCGAATCGGAGCGGCGGCAATTTTAATTCAACGGTTGAAGAAAATAAATGAAAATGATAAATCCAAAGATGAAGAAAAAAAATATGATCTTCCTATGATTGCAAACTTTCTCCTCTCTGTAACAAAACATGAAGATGACACAATAATTCAAAAATATATTGCTGATGGATTGGTCAAAGCACTTGGCGCTATTGTACACGGTGGGAAAAACGAGGTACCCTCAGAGAAAGTATCTATATTAAAAATGTACGATCTTGACTTCCAGAAAACAAAACTATATGACGTGTGGTGGAAAAGAATAGATGCCCGTGGGGTAGATTTCTTCGGCGCTGATCTTGTCAAAGCTGGCCTCCGGGAAAGTTTTTTGCAAGAAGCGATATTTTATGAAGCCAATCTCACAGAAGCCATTCTTATAAAGGCAAACCTCGAATCGACGAATTTACAGAAAGCAATCCTTAAAAGAGCAAAATTTACCAGGGCAAAGCTCACCAAAGCAATCTTAAAGGAGGCAGATCTCACGGGGGCTGATTTGGTAGGAGCGATACTCAATGACGTAGACCTTAGCACTTCTATAATTGATGGCGCTGACTTCACTGATGCAATATTTAACAAAAATACGAAACTGAAACGCGACCAATTGGGAAAAGCCAAATTTAATGATGATATTTCCCAAATCGTCACCCTTTTACCTTAGTTTAAAATTGTGATACCAGATCCCATTGTATTGATTTATAGACCATAGATTGCCAGCGATATCCGTGATGATATGGCGAATATCGACATCTATGTCTTTGAATTTAATTCTGCATACTGGTGTTAGAGAGTTGGAGTAAAACATAACGTTTTATATGTACTCATTATTTCCTCTCCTTTTCCTCCTCTTTGTACTTAGCCATTAAGGAATCCAGGGTGGTTTGCATATTCTGTGCCCATTTGCTCAACTCAGATTGGAGAGCTTGCTCAGTGGCGTCCACCATTTTGCGAATATTGCGCGGATCTTTTTTTTGAGAATCGGTTAAGTCCGACCACCAGCCTCTAATTCCTTCCAATGAAATTTTGCCCTGGTTAAAGAACATCAAACTGCTTTCCATTTGTCGGTATTCCAGGTAGGTGGTAAAGGCCCCGCCCAGGGAGGTGGCAAGAGCGACCCACATTTCCAGGCCGATAGCTGCCAGGAAAGTTCCGATTCCCCCGAAGGCAAAGATTAGCCATTGTAGATGCTTGATTACTTTTTCAAATTTTTTGGTTTTGCCGCTGTAGAAATGTAACTGGTCTTCCAGGCGAAATTTAATGTATTGCTCCGGCTGCATATCCGAGAATAAATCGTCTTTTTCGGCATCGGTATCCGAATGCGGTTGCGTGTCTATTTTACATTCTTTAATCGCCATCTGACTTACTTCTGTTCCCATCAGCCATGAGCCGGTTTGGTTGATTTTTTGTCTTAAAATGTCTATCCAGTTTTCAGTGGCATCACCGGTTGTTAAATGGTGGAGAGTACGAAAACGGAATATTTCGCATTTGATATCTTCGGCTGCCCGGCGCAGGAAAATCCACTTTTTACCCGGTTTAAAATAATTGGCGGCTGCGACCAGGATCGAAATGGTTATGGGGGTAAGCAATACGACGAAGTGCAGTACTTTTTTTAGATATTCGTTCATCGGTAGTTTTGAAATATCCACCAACTGTGTATAAAGTAAGGCCAGCAGTGTTGCGGCGCAGCCCAGCAGAAGCAGCCAAAAATGAACTTTCTTAAATGATTTTTGAAGAATCTGGGCGTTCATATCATAGTCCCAAAATTTTTGCCACGCGTCTTTAAGAACGGTACAACTTACTTGTGTTTCTTCGGTTTGACTTGCATTCATTTTTACCTCCGTTTACTTGCCATATTAGAACACAGGGGAAATGAACTGTCAATAGTTTAGTTACCCACAGGCTCTGGAATTGAGGATTCCGGTAACCTTTTGGGGGGACTCTTCAGACAAAAAGCTTAAAAAAATGTCAGAACCGCTGATGACGCTGATGACGCTGATTAAAGACTAAAATCCTCTTTTTATAATCCGTGGAATCTGCGCCATCTGCGTAATCTGTGGTTCAGACAGGGTTTATGAAGGATTTTAATTAACTTTTAACCCATCCAAAAAACTGAGAAACTTGTCTTTCTCCATGAAACCGGAAAAACGATTGATTTCCTTGCCTTCCGGGTTGAAAAACATTACCGTGGGCATGCCGATAACCTGGAGAGATTTCCGCAGCGCTTCATTGGCCTCGCTCTTTTTAGTGAAATCCAGTTTCACCAATACAAAACCCTTTAACCGCTCCGAAACTTCGGGGGTCGAGAACGTATATTCATCCAACTCTTTGCAGGCCACACACCAATCGGCATAGGTATCGATCATCATGATCTTGTTTTCAGCCAGCGAAACCTTCTTCCCTTCTTCAAGGTCCGCAATCCACGGCAGGTGAGTTTTTTCAGCGACTGTTTGCGCATATTTGGCCGGGAAATACTTCAATTCCAGGGATTTCATGAAGAAAAAAGCACCGGTAAATAAAATCAACATCAGGATGATTTTAAATATTTTGCTTTTAAAATCGGCGTCTTCTTCCAGCAGTTTGAATAACCCCATAAACACCGCGATGGCAATAAGGAAAATCCCCCACAGCAGGTAGTCCAGCCATTCGGCTGTAATGGTGCTGAGGAAGTAAATGCCTCCTCCCAGCAGCAGCAAAGCAAAGAAATACTTGACATAATTCATCCAGTTTCCGCCCCTGGGCATGGCCGATACCACCCCGGAAAAAGTGCCAACGATAAGAAATATGA
>JAUPLE010000629.1 GCA_030837085.1 Acidobacteriota bacterium
TCTTTGATAGTATCGATGGAGGCAGCAGCATATTCGACCAATAAAATATTTTTTTTCATGTTAAACTCCGACGCCAAATTTTATAATATATCGACAACTAAATCAATCATTTAGCGTCAACTTCTTTTTTTATCCCTTCTTTTATCCAGTGCGATATCTTACAGTTCCGGATGGGTTTGTCGTAGAATACCCAGTTTACTTCTTACTTTTATTGGGACGGGCATCAATATGATTACCAGTAGGGCGCCGGCGACAAAGAAGTGGAACGTTTTATTGAACGGCATACCCGACCATGTTATGAACATGCCGCAGATGGGGATGGTTTCTGCGATGGCCAGCAGGATGATATCGATGGCGCGCCACATTGCGAGTACCTGGGGAAGGGTGAAATCCTCCTTTATAAACCGCGGTGAGTAATATACGGATCGTCTGACTGCCAGGATAACGATCATCAACATGATGACAACGAGGTTAATGATGTCATACACCTTTTTCAGGGTGTCTTGATCGTCGAGAAGGGGGCCGATTTTGACAAAGTAAGCCAGGGCGGTATAAATGCCCACTGAGACCAGGATGGCAAGGCTGATAAGAACCGTGGTCCGGGTCTCTTGTTTGATCAATTTGTTTTCTTCATATCTTTTTTCTATTTCTGTAGTCATGGTATATATTTACCATTTATGGAGTTGGCTGTCAAGAAAAAAACGTGTGTGTCCCTTTTTTATTTTATAATATACTCCTTTGTGTACCTTTATGCCCTTTGAGACTTCGTGGCTATTTTCAATTATTTAACGTCCAGATGGAATAATTAAGTATGGCGGCAAATCCTACCCATAGGAGGTAGGGCAACATCAGGTATCCCGCGGCCCGGTTCACGGGGAAAAATTTCCATATGGTCAACAAGATAAAAACCAACAGCGCTATAATATCGATCAAACCCAGGACAGGACTTTTTAAGTAAAAGAAAAGGAAACTCCAGGCCATATTGATTGCCAGTTGTATGAAGAAAAAAATCATGGCAATTTGTTTGGCTTTTCCCGGTGAATCGGTGGTCCAGACCATGAAGAATGCAATACCCATGAGCAGGTACAGGGTAATCCACATCGGGCCAAAGATCCAATTGGGCGGATTGAAAGGGGGTTTATTAAGGGTAAGATACCAGGTGCGGACCGAAGCGGCGGTAAATAGACCGCCGATAATGCCAACCAGTTGACAAAGTACCAATGAAAAGATTAATTTACTCATATTTCTATACATATTACCTCCTCAACCTTCACTGCTTTGACTTGATAAGCTCGCGCATACTGTCAGTCCCGGTCATCAAATCAAATGTTTTTTTTGTTTCACCTGAAAGGTTGTTGGTCGAACCGTATTCTTTTCCGGCTTTATAGAAAAACTCGTAAAATTCCGTATATTTTGTCCCGTCAGTGTCTTGTGAGATGGCAGTGCCCATCGGTACGAGTATTTCTCCCGCATAGGCGGGGCCGTAGATTTTTTTTGCGCTTATTACAAGCCCGTCAAAGTTTTCTTTTAGTGGGAACCCACAAGTTGAAATTAACAAGAACTTGAACGAATCTGTCCAACCTTTAACGGCCTGGCCTGAGAATTTCTGGAATTCGGAAACGTAAAGGGGCATGTTCCTATCCCAATATACTTTGACTTTGCCCGGGACGCTGTAAAAGTAGAGAGGCGCAGCCAATACCAGCAAATCAATGTCTTTGTGCCTTTGGATGATCTCTTCCATCCCGTCTTTTTGTACGCAAACGCCGGGAGTTTTTCGCCAACAAACATAGCAACCGAGGCAGTGTTTTATCTCAATGTCATCCAGGATAAGTTCATCGACTGCCCAATCTTGATCTTTCAAGCCTTTTGCAAAATTTGAGCCAAGCCTGTAAGTGGCCGACATTTTTCCATGGGGGCTTCCATACACGATCAATGCTTTCATGTTTTCTCCTTTAGACCGATAGTTAAGTTGAAATTATAAAAAAAAGTAGTTTGAATGTCAAACGGATTATCAGCCCTTAATCAAAAATTTTAGGAAGTCCAGAAACCCTTTTTTAAAAGGGTTTCTGGTCGCCGAAGGCAATATTTGACAGTGGATTCAGGTTTTTTTATCGATCTGGTCAAGATAATAACGCAAATAAAAAAGAACGTCGGTAACCAGGTGATTTTTTACCCAGGCCTTCAATTTCGCATCTAAAATCTCTCCCATTCCATGTAATATGTATTTCCGGTCAACCGCCTCGATAAACTCTATACATTTGGGAATATATTCCTTTAACTTCATCCCGGTTCTCAATTGGACGATCTCGTCTTTGATACTCCATCCCGCTTTCAAGAAAAAACATATGTCGAAAATATCCCTATTGGCCATGCCCGCCCTTTCGGTTAATGCCACTAATTTGTTGGCGGCCATGTACTCTTTTTTCATAACCAATATGGGGACGCCAAGGTATTGTTTAATCTCATATTCATTGGGGAACTCTACCAGGGAAACCTCGATTTTAATGTTTCGCTCCCCTTCTCCATAGGAAAGCAAGAAAAAAATAGTGTTCCTTTTAATGAAATCATCCTTTATCTTCCCGTATTTGTTTACAATTTTTTTTATAGACCGGTATACAAAATCCGTCCTGGAAAGGTCCAGGAGATTAAAATCGAGGTCCACTGAAAACCGGGGTAAATCGTAAAAAAGATACAGCGCGGTTCCCCCTTTAAACCCAAGGAGTGATGACAGCTCGAAATTTGAATAGATATCTTTCAAGATTTTTATCATCAACAGGCGATGAGTTTGGATGTCGATCATTTGAAAATCTCTCTTACCTTTTTCTCCAGGTTCATATTTTCGTAAATTGGGAGAATTTTAAAGATTTTTTTGCTGTCCAATTTGCCTATGTAATCCACATAAAAATTTCGATTCAAATATAAAATGTCCAGGAATGCTCTCTCTTTTTCCGCGATGGTAAAACAGGGCCTGAACTCCAGGCCTTCCGGGGAAGTTAATATCGACTCTTTTAGTTTCCTGTATCTCAGGTTGTAATTACCTACCCGGACCTCTCGTGAAAGATAAGAGGCAATAGTAATAGTTTCATCGTATTGGAAAATCAACCCTTCTTTGAAAAGAACGGTTTCAAAACCAATGTATGCCGGGGGGTAAATTTTAACAGCTAATTCGAGGGGGTCGAAATTTTGTTTTGCATATATGCCGCGGCGAACCTGCATGATCATTTTTTTTTTTACATAATAGTGAACGGCTGCTTTGAGATTATCGAAATTTTTTTCCTCCAGGAGCACGGAAAGCTCTTTTAGCGTAAATACCGTTTGCCCCGCTTGATAAATGACGCCGTTAAAATTCTTTCTCATTTCATTTCATCCGTGAACTGAAGGTAAGAATTTTTATTACCTTTGGTTCACGTTTATTATAACCAAATTCCCCCCGGTTGTCAAACTCGAATCAAGGAAAAAGGGCTTCTTCATAATCTTTAATGGTGGGGAATGCCCTGACCTTTGCCAGGTGAGCGGTTTCCAGGTCCGGGTGCGGCCGCGCGCCGCTGCACTGGAGCAATGTGGCAATAAATTTTCGGTACGCTTCCACGGGGTTGTATACTTCAGGGAAAAAGGCCCGGGCATTAAAATGAAGACTGAGAATACGTATTGTGCGTACGACGTTGTTGGGTGGTGGCTCAGCCGGATCATCCAGGAAAAGATCGAACAATAGAAACTTCCGCTCCCTCTGGGAAGTGATATGCGCCGAAGAAATTGCCTTTATTTTATTAAGAGGTAAAGCCCTGGCGCCAACTTTATCCAA
>JAUPLE010000630.1 GCA_030837085.1 Acidobacteriota bacterium
CGCCTGCTATTTTAATCGGTAAATTCTATCCAATCCGAATTCCACTGCCGGCTGGCAATACTGGGTGATAAAATTTTCAAACGCCTGCCGCTGCTTCACCGGCCAACCATACAATCCATAACGATTATCCTCTTCATATTGCTTCCGGTTAATAACCACATGCGTAATCCCCAACGCACGAAACTTTTTCAGCACTTGCTCAACATCCTCGATATTATTCGTTAGTACTTCAGCAATGGGCGGATCGCAGACGCTGCTGAAATAAAAAGGCCGCTCCAGGTAATAAGGCCCATGAAGACCCACCAACAACACTTTGCCTACTTCCGGGTTGGAGTTGAGCCACTCATAAGTCACCTGCGACTCTGCCTCGCGGCGCAAGAAATCCTTGCTGCTCTCAAGTCCAAGGAAGTACGCAACCGGTGCGGTCAGGTAATAATTAGTGGCAATGGTAATAACCAGGTTGGCCAACACAACAAGACAAAGAAAAAACACCAACGGCCGCCTGAGAGTTTTGTAAGTCCACACTCTGCCCTCTAACTCCACGGCCACCACACAAAAAAACACCGCCAACATGGTCAGCAGCGAACGGGTCTCGGTCTGGATTACCAACCACACCAGGATTGAAGAAACGATAAAGGTTTTCAGGAAGGCAACGCCCTTGTTGGCGCCGCGGAAAAAAAGCATCGGGATAAATACCAGGGGCAAAATCCCAGGATGGATATCAATCATTGCCGGTTTTAATGTCATGCGGAAAGGAAATAAAAAATAGTTGGTCCAATTCCAATGGGGCATCTCCCACCGCCGCAAGGCTTTGTCGAAATATTGGGCGGCGGCGTCGCTCCAGTAGGGACTGTGGAAGATGGTGTTTAAGAACGGGTAAAAGGGGTTACCGGTGAATAACCAGTTCTTAACAAATACCAACAAAGAGATAACCCCTACTGGCAGCAAAAACCAAAAGAGATGATGCCATTTCCATCGCCAACGCATGATTCCCACCAGGAAAAGGAGAAGTAAAGCGAAAAATATCATGACAAAGGTATATTTCATCCACGAAGCCAATCCCGCCAGTACTCCAGCCAGGAAAAGAAGGCGGGGGCCGCGGTTAGTTTCATCAGCCAAATGATAATCGAGCAGACAACCGATACTAAGCAGTAAGAAAAAAACGAAAAACGCATCGTTCCACGCCCACCCCATGACCAGCACAAACACGGGCATGGAAAGAAAAAACGCCGGGCCTAACAACCGGCTGCTCCCCGGGCTGGCTTTGCCAATAATCCGGCCCATGGCAAACAGGAGGAAAATGCCTGTCCAGAAATGAAGGGACTTACAAACCACATCCCCGGCCAGGGGTTTCACCAGTAAGTAAATATACTCGGCTAAACAGGGGTAATTGGACTCCACCAGGGAAGGGATGTACCCGATTTTGCCTACGCTGAGGAAAATCCTGGGGATCAGCAGGTGGTATTCCAGTTCATCGGTGGAAACCAGCGGCGTAACCAGCGGAGGAATCGCCTGCAAAATGAAAATCGCCATAACAAAGAAGGCAAGGATATTTAACGGGTTCCGGGTTGTTTCTTTAAAATCGAAAGAAACCTGGAGCCATTGCCGGAGCAGGGTATATATAAAAAGCGCAAGACCGGCAATGGTCCACAGGGCATAGAGCATGACGTTGATAATGCCCATCACTCCCAGCACGAATGTAAAGAGACCTGTTAACCCAAGTCCCAGGGCAAAGGAAACAAGTATTTCATCGGTTTTCGTTCGGTACTGGCGGGGGTAAAGCAGGCGCATGAGCGGCGCGCCCATGCCGCAGAAGGATATGACAAAGGCAAAGGCAAAACCAATGGGTTTTAAGTGAAAGATCGCCCAGTAAAGTGGTTTGTTCCACAGGAGATATATGACCAGTACTACGCCAAACATAAGCAGCCACAGGTTCAACAGCCTGGCTTTATTAGAATCGTCGTTTTTCAAAGTGTCTCCATTTTTGTTTATATGGTTATTCGGCATTATAGATGAAACGGAAAAATTTTTCAATTAAAAGTTTTGGGAAGTCCAGAAACCTTTTTTCAAAAAGGTTTCTGGCCACCGGAGGTAATATTGTATTAAACCATTTGCTTATGCATTCCGTAATAGTTAAAATAAGAAAATAAAAAAAGCAAGGAGACCATAAATGCTGAAAATTTACCGTTATACAATATTAACCGTTTTAATAGGACTGTTGTTTATCCCCAGCGTCCTACCCGGCGCAGAGACAGTGAAAATCTTTGATCCGGCCGATATGGATACCACCGCCAACCCAGCGGATGATTTTTACCAATACGCGGTCGGCGGCTGGTTGAAAAATAACCCCATCCCCGCCGAATATACTCAATGGGGAAGCTTCGACCAATTAGCCGACGCCAATTCAAAAGAATTGAAGGAACTGCTGGAATATGCCGCGGCAGATACAACCGCCGCTCCCAACAGCATTATCAGAAAAATAGGCGATTTCTACTCCACGGCAATGGACGAAACCAAAATCGAGGCCGAAGGTCTGAAACCCCTGGAAGAGGAACTCAATTTCATCGATGAAGCCCGGGATGCTAAAGGTATTCAAAAACTAATGGCGTATTTTCATACCAGGCAGGTATTCCCCCTTTTCCTTCTCGGCGCGCTTCCGGACGCAAAAAACAGCCGAATGAATATCCTCTGGTTATACCAGGGCGGCCTGGGACTGCCGGACCGCGATTACTATATCGAGGAAAACGACCGCGCGAAATCCATACGCGCGGAATATCTCAAACATTTAACCAATATGTTCCAATTGCTGAATGAGACCCCTGAAAAAGCCTCCCTTTCCGCCCAGGCTGTCATGTCCATTGAAACACGCCTGGCAAAGGCATCCATGACGCGCCTGGAACTCCGCAATCCAAAAGCCCTTTATAATAAAAAAAATCTCCAGGAATTGGCCCAGATGGCCCCGAATTTTGATTTCATCGCTTATTTTAAGAATATCGGCCTGGAAAATCCCCAGGATATCGACAATTATATCAATGTAGGACAACCGAAGTTTTTCCAGGAAATCAGCGCCATGATGAGTGAAGTAACCCCGGAACAATGGAAACCTTATTTCCGTTGGCAACTGGTTCGCAGTTCCGCCCCATATCTCAGTTCCGCATTTGTTAAAGAGAGATTTAATTTCTACGATAAGTTTCTCTCCGGTCAGAAAGAGATGAAACCCCGCTGGAAACGCTCGATTAACGAGATGAATAGGACCATCGGCGAGGCCGTTGGACAGCTTTATGTTAAGAAATATTTCCCTCCCGAAGCCAAAACCAGGGCCTATGAACTGGTCATGAACCTTAAAAAAGTATTTGCCCAACGGATTAAAAAAGTGGCCTGGATGAGCGACGAGACAAAGAAGAAAGCGCTGGCAAAACTGGAAACCTTCGGCGTGAAAATCGGCTACCCCGACAAATGGATCGATTACTCCACCCTGGAAACCAAACGGGATTCTTATATTTTAAACATCCTACGGGCCAATCGGTTCGATTTTAACAGGGATATAAAAAAAATCGGCCGGCTCGTGGACCGCGAGGAATGGGACATATACCCCCAGATAGTGAATGCTTATTATAATCCGCTAATGAACGAAATTATTTTCCCTGCCGGGATTTTACAGCCCCCGTTCTTTGATTTCAAAGCCGATGATGCGGTCAATTACGGCGCAATCGGCGCAGCCATCGGCCACGAAATGACCCACGGTTTCGATGACCAGGGCAGACAGTTCGATAAAGACGGAAACATGAACGACTGGTGGACCAAAGAAGACGAAGAGAAATTCAAAGCCCGTACGGAAGTTTTTGTTCGGCAATATGAGAACTATGTCGTAGTGGATGATGCGCATATGAATGGGAAATTATCCCTGGGCGAAAATATCGCGGACCTGGGGGGATTGAATATCGCTTATGACGCGCTCATGAGCGTATTGCCGGAAAATCCTGCTAAGATCGACGGATTCACGCCGCAGCAGCGGTTCTTTTTATCATGGGCCCGGGTATGGCGGGAAAATATACGCAAAGAGGCTTTACTCCTGGGACTGAAAACCGATGTCCATCCGCCTTCGAAATTTAGAACTATCGGTCCGCTTTCCAATATACCGGCTTTTTATAAAGCTTTCGATGTTAAACCCGGCGCAGCCATGTACCGCCCGGAAAAGGAACAGGCGAGTATTTGGTAAATACTTCTTAACAAGGGGGCTTTTTTTGAAAAAACTGCCCCCTGGACCCCCGAAAAAACTTTTATCTATTTTATCATCCCGGCAAAGCCCATAAAGGCCAATGACATCAAACCCGCCGTTACCAACGCAATGGGCGCCCCTTTCATCGCCTCAGGGATATCATACAACTCCATGCGCTCCCTGATCCCGGCAAATAAAAGCAGCGCAAATCCAAACCCAACAGCAATACCTACCGCATACGCCACACTCTGAAGCAAGGTGAAATTTTTACGGATAACCAGTACCGCTATACCGAGTATGGCGCAATTAGTAGTGATGAGCGGGAGATATACCCCTAACGCTTGATAAAGCGGCTGACTGACTTTCTTCAAAATCAACTCCACCATCTGCACCAACGCGGCAATCACCAATATGAACAAAAGCGTCTGCAAAAATTCTATTTTTAAAGGCACAAGCACATTGTAATGCAAGAGAAACGTCACGGTGGTGGCCAACGCCATGACAAATACAACGGCGATTGCCATTCCCATGGCCGTTTGAACCTTCGTACTAACCCCTAAAAAAGGACATATTCCTAAAAATTGGACCAAAACGACATTATTAACCAACACAGCCCCGATAATTAAACTAAGGTATTCCATTGTATTCACCTCACGATGTTTTCTTTTTTAGCGATCTGTTGACGACGGCAATCAGGTAACCCAGCGCAATAAACGCCCCGGGCGGCAATATAAATACCAGGATAGTGGACGCATTCTCAGCGACTAACCTGTGCCCGAAAATAGAACCATTGCCCAGGAGTTCCCTTATGCAGCCCAACACTGTCAGCCCACAAGTAAATCCAATTCCCATAACGATCCCGTCTACCAGGGAAGCTAAAACGCCATTTTTAGAAGCATACGCTTCCGCTCGTCCTAAGATAATACAGTTCACCACGATCAAGGGAATAAAAATCCCCAACGTGGCATGTAGATCGGGCGTATAGGCATTCATAGACAAATCAACAATGGTAACAAAGCAAGCAATTACCACGATAAATATGGGAATCCTGACTTTATCCGGCGTGACGTTTTTAAGCAGGGATATCACGACATTGGAACCCACCAACACGAAAGTGGCGGCTATGCCCATGCCGATCCCGTTAATAGCCTGGTTGGAAACCGCTAACGTGGGACACATTCCCAGCAGCAGTACCAGGGTGGGATTCTCTTTAATGAGGCCCCGATATAATTCTTTGAAAAGATTCATTTTCGACCTCCATTGAGGAGCGCCCGGTACGCCCTGTCCGCGGCGTCGCAGAACGCCCGGGAACTGATCGTCGCGGCGCTGATGGCGTCTACCTCCCCGCCGTCTTTCCTGACCTTCATCTTAAACGCCGAAGGGTCTTTCCCGTTAAACTGGTCTTTAAATTTCGGTTCGGTCATTTTGTTTCCCAGCCCCGGGGTTTCAGTCTGATTCAATACAGATATATTGCGGATTCTAGCGACGGCGTCGAAACCCACCATCAACACGATGCGCCCACCAAAACCATTATCGGAAAAAGTCTGCACTGCTGTACCCACCAGTTGATCATCCTTCCGGGCCGGGTACAATTCGATATCTTTAAATTCCGGGTCTTCGAGGGTATACTTCTCTTTGACGGGATCATTGTTAAATTCAGGCAGCACGTCTTGCAGGGCTTTAAGGGTTCGTTTCACGCCCACCTGGGCGATAGCGTCCTTGGTAACCGAATAAGTGAACGCCAGGGCCAGGGCGGAAATAACCGAAACCAATGTTAATACAATGACCATATTGGCAAATGTAGAAGGCAATTTTTTATCCGCCATGTTTCACCCCCCGTTCGCTTGTACCAAACCTCCGGGGTTTGGTAAATTTATCGATTAATGGAACAAACGCATTCATAATAAGAATGGAATAGGAGCATCCTTCAGGGTACGAACCTAATAAACGGATAACGCCGCAAAGGATTCCTCCGCTGATGGCAAATATTATCTGGCCTTTGGGAGTCATGGGGCTGGTGGCCAGGTCCGTAGCCATAAACCATGCCCCCAGCATCGCACCCCCGGCCAGGATGTGAAACAACGGGTCGGCATATTTAGCTGGATTACTTAACCAGAACACCCCGGTAAATGCGGCCAGGGAAAACAGGTAAAAGATGGGGATATGCCAGGTGATGATCTTTTTATAAAGAAGAAAAACGCCGCCGATGAGAATGGCCAGGGCGGAAATTTCGCCGATACACCCGCCCATGTGGCCGATAAACATGTCGAAATAACCGGGTAACTTACCGGCCAGTTGCTGGACGGTTTGCCCGGCGTTAACTCCTTCTTTGAGGATAGCCAGTGGGGTGGCGGAGGAGACGGCGTCGGCGCCCAGGTTCCAGGTATTTACCAGGGGAACGGGCCAGGTGGTCATTTCCACCGGGAAGCTGGCCAGCATAAACGCCCTGCCGATAAGGGCGGGATTGAAAGGGTTCTGGCCTAATCCGCCGAAGGTCATTTTGGCGACGCCGATGGCAATAATAGAACCCACCAGCAATTGCCACCAGGGAATAGTGCTGGGTACATTGAAAGCCAGCAGCAAACCCGTGACAGCCGCGCTGCCGTCAAAGGCAGTAATCGTTTGTTTGGTGATGAATTTTTGCACCAGGTATTCAACGGCAATGCAGAAGACCATACCCAACACCACCACGCCAATGGCGCGATATCCGAAAAAATAAACCGATGCCAGGAATGCGGGCGCCAGGGCGATAACCACACCCCACATGATTTTCTCTACGCTGAGGTCTCCCTTATCGTGGGGGGAAAGCGATACGGCTAATCGATTGTTCATTGCTGCCTCCTTTCTTTCATTATACGCATAACATTGGCTTTCCCGTGCCGGATATAGTCCAGGATGGGCCTGGCGGACGGGCAGATGTAACTGCAGGAACCGCATTCGCAGCAGTCCATGACGGCTTCCGCTTCGCATGCTTCGAAGTTTTCCCTATACGCCAGTTTCTCCAGCAGGTAGGGCTGAAGCCCCAGGGGGCAGATGGCGACGCATTGGGCGCAGCGGGTACAATTCATGGGTTCACGACGCCGGGCTTCGCTCTCATCTAACAACACAATGCCGGAGATGCCCTTAGTTATAGGAATATCCAACGAGTTAACCGCTTTTCCCATCATGGGGCCGCCGTTAATAATTTTGGCCGTATGTTCCGGCATTTCCTCGCCCAACGCTTCCAGCAGCATACTGACTGGCGTCCCGATCCTGGCCAGGAAATTACCCGTCTTTTTCAGTTTCTTCCCGGTAATTGTAACCACCCGTTCGAAAAGAGGTTTGTTTTTCTGAAGGGCTTCGTAAACAGCCAGGACAGTGCCCACGTTGTTGACGATACAACCGACGTCCAGGGGCAATTTGCCGCCAGGGATTTCCCGTTTCAACAGGGCCTGGAGCAGTTGTTTCTCCGCACCCTGGGGGTATTTTACCTCTAAGGCTACCACTTCCATTCCGGGATACTGAGCGGGGTTCATTTTAGCCTGCATTTTTGCCACGACGTCGGGTTTGTTGGCTTCGACTGCAATAATAGCGCGGTCAACTTTAGCGGCTTTCATCAGGATGCGGACGCCCTGGAGGATTTCCTCGGTTCGTTCCAGCATCAACCGGTGGTCCGAAGTGAGATAAGGTTCACACTCGACCCCATTTACCACCAGGGTATCGACTTTACGGTCGTCGCTGACCATATATTTAATATGTGTGGGAAAAGTAGCGCCGCCCAATCCCACAATACCCATTTCTTTTATCTTTGCCACAATGGCTTCGGGTTCCGATGTTATATCTTTTACAAGGGTTTCCGAACGGTCGATGCTTTCTTCCCACACATCGCCTTCCACTTTAATGACTACGGCCGGGGTTTTGTAACCCGACGCATCCAGGACATCGTCGATCTTCACTACCGTACCGGACACGGACGAATGGATGTTGGCGGAAATAAACGCTTCACCACGGGCGATGAGGGTTCCCACTTTAACCACGTCGCCTTTTTTAATCACTGGCACAGCCAGCGCGCCCTGGTGCTGGGACAGCGGTATACTCACTTCTTTGGGCAGGCCCAGTTTCACCGTGGGAATATTGGCCGACAGTTTGTTGGCCGGAGGATGCACGCCGCCAGGTTTAAAGGTTTTCAGTTTCATTAGTTCACCTCCTGCGGGTCAGGACCTTTTTGAAAAAAGGTCCCGACACCCCCAAAAACTTTTAATAATGAAAAGCTTTTGGAAGTCCAGGAACCGTCCATCCGTGATGGTTTCTCGGAAAAAGTTCCTGGGCGTCGAAGACTATTCTTGACGATGGCGTTGGTGGGGCACACAGGGATGCATTTTTCGCAAGCCGTGCATTTCACCGGATCGATGGTGGCCAGGTTATCATTAAGGGAGATGGCATTTTCCGGGCATTCTCTTACACATTTCCCGCAGCCGATGCAGGCGACTTTGCAATTTTTCATGGCCACGCCGCCTTTTTCTTTATTGACGCAGTTAATCCACACGCGTTTGTTTTCAATACCTTTGGGGCGAATTTCAATGATA
>JAUPLE010000631.1 GCA_030837085.1 Acidobacteriota bacterium
CCGATCTTTCTTAATAACCGCTTCCAGTAATCTTTCATTAGGAGGTATTTGTTTCTTCACCAGCACATTCTCAATTTCATCATAATTTTCAAACTCCAGGGGTACAGATCGGTTATACCGGATCATATTTAAAAAGCTTGAGATCAGGTTCTTGAATCCCCATGCCAGGATGATAATACCGAAAATTAAAGTCACCACAACAGCCGCCAGGTATGGCTCGTTTCCTATATAGGATTTACCCTTTATCAGGTTTTTGAGTATTTTTACCGAACTTTTTAAAGAAATCGTTGAGATAATGATTCCCGATGTCCCAATTACCAACAAAGAAAACCAATAAAATCTTAAAGGATTTTCCGTGTTAAGGAGTCTTTTTTGCAAATTTTTTTGCATGTTCACTCTCCCTATTTATTCGATTTTTTTTGATGCATATTATCCATCCGTTTAAATCTTTACCGCCACCTTCTTTTGCTCTAGGAGTTCATTTTTAAACATTACCTTTTGAGCATCCTCGCAACTAAGCATTATATCTGACTGGTTGACGGTTTTAATGCATTTGACCACTAACGGATTATCGCCTATTTCTTTATACCTTTTGGCCCTTTCAATATTGCCGTATACATACGATACGATCGCCCCGCCGGAGATTTTTGAAGGTATAGCCCCTATTCCATACATTTTCTCTTGCTTTTCGTTTAATATAACAGGCGCCAGTACCGGCTTTAAACTAGCACCCCTGGCATCAACCAGCAGTCCTGTATAATCTTTATTGGCGGTAAGAGGATTAAAGGACTGTTCTTGGGCAACCATAACCCGGTTATTTTTATCATTTTTAGCTTTGACACTCCTCCCAGGCTGACCAGGAGAAAAGTTATTTGCATTATTTTGCCAGCTTGAAATCAATTCCTGATTTTTTTTATTTAATTCCTTCGCTAAAAATGCATAATCCGTTTTAATTTTTTCTAGTTCCTCTCTTTGGGCCACCCAATCGAATTTGGGATAATTGTCCCTCACTTTGACTTCGCCACTTGTAAGAGTTGCCAATAAAAAGTTACCCTGTTCATCAATATTTACTTCCACTGTCACTTCACAACCACCGTCGTTGGAATAAACTACCTCCACCAACCGCATCCCCTTCACCATACCGATGGTCTGTGTCGTGACTGTATTGCTTTCTTGCATCATGTTTTCGAGACTGATATCGGAGGTAACCTGCACTCCTTTCACAGCTTCCAGTAGGTTACGATAAGCATCCAATTGAGCTGCCCGTTTGGCTAATATTTTTCTTCGCCCCAGTTCTTTTACATTCTCAGGGCCAAAGCCATTTCCTTTAACTCTCACTACTTTTGTCGTCCAATTTATCGTTGCTTCTTCCCCTAAGCCCGTAATAACTTCCATTTTGGAATTCGTTTGTGCATCATGAAAGTCGAGGGTTAGCAGTAAAGGAACAAAAAGTCCTGGGAAAAATAAACATAACATCGTTATTTTAACAAAAATATTTCTTCTCATGCCATACTCCATATCGCTCTTCTTGTTTATTATTTTGAAGCTTGAGTAACTTCGATACGAATCCTGTCCCCGGATGTAATAAGGGTTTTAGCTGTTATACCCATTTCTTTTAAAATGGTGTTAACATTTTCATTCAGTGTATCGGTATCGCCCACGTACGTGATTTCATACTCAACTTCCGCTGCGGTAGAATTCCTCTGGGTAACATTCCTTACCCCATAAGCTTTTCTTAGTTGGGTTTTAAACTCCATCAACAGTGAAAAACTCCTGATATTTACCAATTCAAGGTACACCTCTCGCCCGGATACGGTTTTTCCCTGGGCTATTTGCACCCATTTGTCTTCCAAAAATTTGGCGGTTAATTTTCCCGCTTTCCTGGCAGCTTTTCGGTAGGCAAAATCCAGGGATTCTTTATCCACTCCCATTACTTTTTTGTACTGGTTGGCAATGACTTGACCGGACGATGTATTAATGATTTTAGCGCAAATCATTATCCACACTTTTTTAAAGAAGCCTGTGGGTTTTTGTTCTCCTGGTTTTAGGTTATAAACCAGGATGTATTCAGCTTCCCTCTTTAATCCTGGTTCGGTTGTTTTACTGTCCAATACCGGGAATTCCCTTTCCGTCAGGTATTCGATGATGCCTTCATAAGCTTCCGAAATCACAGGATTATCGTCCTGGAAGATATCGTCTGTATTCTTAGTATCATAAATCACCATAATCCTGGGGTTTCCCATCTTCTCACGCAAAATTCCCAGGGCTTCCAGGTTGTTTTTTATTTGTTCCTGGGACACTTCAGAATCAATGGTGACCTCCCAGTTCCCATCATTCATTTTTTTCTCTGAAATCACCGTGTAATTTTTCACATACCCCCGGGCTTTTGCATATATGCGGTCCTCAATGAGCATAAGGTTTTCGGATAACGATTGCGAATCCACCAACACACCCACACCTTGCTCGACGGCATTTCGTTGAGCCGCTGTCAAAGCATCTCGTTGGGTAGGGCCGATTCCTACTGCAATTATCTTACCATAAGCAGGCCACAGAATGATAAAATGGATCTGCAGGAAGAGCACTAATAGCATTTTTTTCATTTTTAATTCTCCTGTACTTTTTATGCTTGCGGGAGCCAGGGGACTTTTGTTCAAACACCGAACATGCCCCCTGGCCGTGAAACATCCGCAAAATTTTTTTTAATTTTTTTTTCTTACTTACCTGGCCTTTCTAAAAAAACGCAGCGTATTTCCAAGAATAGTGGGATCTTCTTTCAGGTTCAGCTCTATCCTTCCTGGGACTTCAAAGAGTAACTCATCCAATGGCCCGGTGAACCAAACGAGGAATGATGTGATGTTGCTGGCTTTCATTAATAATTTTACCTGCGGGGCCATCTCATTTAACACGAGGCGAATTTTGGCAAATTCGTTGAAATCATAATCGTAAAATACCAGTTTATATGGTCTGCCTTCCTTTATATAATCTTTCCAGAAAAGGAAGAGTTTGTTCATGATATCAGGCATGCTGCCATTCACTGCCTCTTCGATCCCGGCGGAGATGGAAGCATCTTCCGAACTTAAACTGAGCGGCCTGCTGTAACCGGTTTGCGATGCGATATTCTCGGCTGTCATTACAGTATAAACCGATATGGATATACTCACTTTAAAACAGGGAACGCCCTCTACACTGGTTTCATCTACATGTCCAACAACTTTTATGTAGAAATCCGCCCTGGTATTACGGGCCAGTTGAAGTAATAAATCTTCCTCCCCACTATTAGTGGATGTCGACTTTTCCAGGGCGATCATTTCTTCATTGTCCTCGATATTTTTGATTTCTTCTTCACCGATAAACGGAATATGTTGGTTTTGGAGAAAAGAGCCGATTTTCGCATAAACCATATCTTTTCTTATTGAAAAGGCAATGGAAGATTTCTGTGCATCCACATAGGGCATAATAGTAAAATTATCCAGTTGCTTTCTCACCTCTTTTGCAGCCTGGATGATGGCTCTATTTTCCAGTTCCTTTCGCAATTCTTCTTTATTGATGAGCAATTCCAATGTCATACTCATTTTATATTTTTTACCGTTGTGAATTCCTTTTTCCAATATTTTCCGTTTAATACTATAATCGAATACATATTTATCGGCCGCTGCCAGGAAAGTCTCTTTTTGCTCTTGGAAATTTACATTTTCCTCCGGGGTGGATAGCATATCCAGGACAACCGTTTCCACCCCGGTTTGCATGGCACTCATTTTGGTGTCGCCGACTTTATTCCCCCATCCCTGTACAGTTACTGAGACATTTTTTTCGTCTTTATACTGGATTTGGGGGAAAGTTGTAGCGATAATGGAAAAGATGCCTATTATAAAGATCAACGTTTTTTTCATTGGTTTGTCCTCTTTTTAGGGTTACATAGTAACTTTCACGCCGAAGTTCATGCTCAGCCCCTTGGCATTCCAATCCCAACCTTTCGGGAAGTCATATTTGTAGCCATCTTCATCTTCCAATTTTGAGGGATTGGGATACATATCCAGGTTAAAGCCGCCAAATGCACTTATCGAAGGGGTAATCATGAATTCCAACCCGGCATTCATCGTAAACCCAATACTGCTACCACTTCTTTCATTGTATGAATTATAGGTTAAAGTTGCACCATGGATTCCGATGAACCCACCGAAATTGAGTGCCAGTCGTTTTAAGTATATTTTTTTTACCACACCCAGGTTGAATAAGAGTTGTGAAACCTTTATATGTTCGAAAAAATAAGTTTCCGGGCTGGGGAATCCTATCCTGAGGCTGAAGGCCGTATACCACTCTGACATATTTGTTATAGGCCCCAGTTCATATTCGGCACCTAAAAATATACATTTATGGGAACCTGACACAATATCTCCGGAAGACATGTCGATGTGAAGCGGGGCCACACCAAAACCACCTGCAATAGTGATGCCGACTTTTGGTTCTTCTATTACCTGATCACCTTCTTGCGGCCTTCCGATCAAAATTTGAGCTTCCGAATAAGACTCCTTGACCTTTCGAATCTTACCGAACCCGGTCATTTTTTTTCTTCCATCCGATTTGCTAACAACAGTCTTATACCTGTGATCAATTTTAATTCCGGTATCTGCCCCCATATCAAATCCGAATGCTGAATGATTCACCATTGATAACTCCCCCGTAATACAGAATTCCGGCATCTCTTTCAGTTGTTTTTTTAATACGGCAAATAATCCTGCGATTGAATTTCTAAAGCTCTTTTCATCCTTTTGAACATCTTCAGGGAGTCCATCAAGATCGCTGTTATCTACCAGTAAACTGCCCGTTGTGGAAGATAAAATCCCCAACAAATTTTTGTCATTATTGACCTTGAGCGTTTTAATTTTCGCTTTGGCTTTTGTGCTGTAAACATCAAAATGAAGATACATATTATACACATAGCTACCGCTGGAAAGACGTTCTTTTTCAACAGAATCGAGAAATGGGACAAGTGCAAAAGAGTTCTCTGCTGTTTTTAAAATCTCCTCTTCAGTAACCATAGCCTCATTAAATTTTCCATCCGGCTGCATTCGCTTCACAGTTATCTGCTTTATATTCTTAACTATATACGAATGCGAATCCTGTAAAAAAGAATCGATCGATTCATCGGCTTTTACATCATAGAAATCGATTCTTCTAAAATCTAAAACAAAC
>JAUPLE010000632.1 GCA_030837085.1 Acidobacteriota bacterium
CAAGATATCCATAATTATTATCATGGTTATGGTTATCATTTTGATTATGATGACGAAAAAAAGCGCAAACGGAATAATGTTTTTGTATTATATATCCCGGAGAATAAATAAAGAGCGAACAAATGCCTGAGAAAGCGATTGAAGATAATTTTTATGACTGGTTTTTTGAGGCGGAAAAAAACAGGGCAGACGGCCACTTTAAGGAGGCGATGCTTATCTACCTGGAGCTCTTCTCACCCCGGTTGAAGCGGAAAATCGACCAGGAAACCTCCTTTACCAATTACGATGCCATCATCATAGAAAGATTGGCGGAGCTATCACAACTTTTCGGGGTGAATGAAGCGGCGATAAACCTACTGACCGGCCTATTGTACCTCTATCAAAAAGCCAGCAATGTCTATTTATACATATATACAATCATCCAGATCGCATCCATTTTCCTGGAAATGGGGGCGCTGGAGAAAACCTTTTCCACCCTGGAACAATTAACTCCTTGTATCGGCGACATTCACCAAATAGAAATGAAAGAAGAGTCGCTTGCTTTATGGGATGCCGAATGCCGTTTGAATAACCTTGACGGCGAAGAACAAACTGTAATATTCTCCAGGCTCTATTATGTATTGGGATCATTACTTTCCAGGCTGGGGCAATACAACCAGGCCATAAACTGTTTCGATAGAGGAATCCATTGGCTTCCTCCTCTGGCCCCAGATATCGCAAAAGTTGTCTTAATCCCACTTTCCCTTGAAAGAATTACCGCCTTGATGGAAGAAGGGGAAATTTCGAGAGCTGAAAAGGAACTGCAGTCCATCTATTTCGGGCAAAACGAAAAAATTACCCCTGGGAATTATACCGGTTGGCTTGAACTTCACGCAAAAATCCAACTACTCAAAGGCAATTTCGGCGAGGCCCTAAGTTCCCTGGCAAAAGTAATGGAAATTTGCAGAACTCATCAATTCTTAAAAGGCGAAGTGACCTCCATCCTGAATATGGTTAAGGTGAAATTACTCTTAAACCAACTGGCTGAAGCGGAAACGCTTTTAGATGAGGCAAGTGAAATATGTAACGCGGGCGGGTATGAGGAACTATTGAATCGGAGTAAACAACTATATCACCTCCTTTTCGCCAGGGGGAGCAGCTATCTTTCATCGATCGACTTGTCCCCTTCCGCACCACTGGGGGACCGGGGAAAAAATCCTGATGAAAATATACATGAGTATGCCGGGGCCATCGATCTACCCCAGGCCCCTGATTTCCTGGGTTTTTTCGAGGATAGAGCGCTGGGATTTCAAATTTTACTTGCGGACAGAAAATTTTCAAAGGCGCGCCTGTACCTGGACAACATTAAACAAGTTTTCGCCAATACCGATTCGATATTGATCCTCCATCGACTTAGAATACTCGAATTTCTAATACGCTATTATCAAAATGAAACGGACCAACTTCCTTTCAATTTTAAAGAAACCCTGGATTTCCTGGAAAGAGAATCATTGAAACCGGAACTCTATCAATTTCAGCGGATCTTATCCTGGACCGAATTACTTGCCCCGGAAGAAAAAAAAAATATAATCGATGCCAACACAACTTTGCTGGAAGAAATGACTCAAAGTCTGCCCCCTGAATACCAGGCGGTTTTTTTACTCAATAAATGGACGGAAGATGAAGCATCCTTAGCCTGGGAGACCGATCGGTTATTATATTTGAAACTGAAAAAAAACAAATTCAAACCCTTCAATGTTTTCTCGAAATTTAAAATGATGAATCGATTGAATAAACTCCTGTGCCATATCGACAGATACAAAGACGTGTTAGCTCGAAACACCATAAATAACAAAAAAGATAAAGCAGCCCCCGGGAGTTTTTCCTCGTTACTTTACAGGATACTTTCTCACCCCCGGGACCGGGTCACCATATCCTTTCTCGCACTACCGGATCGCGTAGTGATTATATACACCACTTTTCTTAAATTTGATTTAAAGGTAACTTATATCAGCCGGATCCAGGTCCGTGAATGGATAAAAGAGTGGCACCGGTCGCTTGTCTCTTCGCCTAACAGCAGGAATGTGGTCCCTATTGTAAAAGAAGAAGAAAAGAAAATCCCCCTTGAAATCCCGGGGAAAATCTCCGGTATTTTGCAGGTCCCGGAGATATTATCCGGGCTTCCGAAAGCGGTTAAAAGGATAACATTTATTCCTGACGACAGTTTAAATGGATTCCCCTTTGCCAGTCTTCAGTACAATGGAGATTATTTGATAAAAAAATATTCGCTGGCCATCGGCTATGAAAGCACGATTCAAAAGCACACAAAAAATAAAACAAACAAGGCCGGTGTTTTAATGGCAGCGATATCTAAAGGGAGCGACAATTTCAGCGCACTTCCGGGAGCAGAAAAGGAAATCGACGAATTAAAGGAATTATTTTCTCTGAAAACAGGAGATATTAAGGTTATTATTGATGAAGAGGCCAAAAAAGAAACCATACTCTCTTTACTTCCCCAATTTAAATTTTTTCATATTGCCTGTCACGGAAAATTTGAACACAATAAACCTGATGCCA
>JAUPLE010000633.1 GCA_030837085.1 Acidobacteriota bacterium
ATCGGTGAAGCAGTTACAATTCCTTCACGAGTACGAATTCCATTACAAACGCCCAGGCCAACAAGTGAAGACCCCAAACTGATTGAGTGTTGGCTGAGAACATTTACACCCGACAGTGACAATTACAAGAGAGTTGTTACTTCACAGCGAGAGCAAAACCTGAGGAGGTAAAATATGAATAGAGACATGGTCGATTCATCAATGATTGCGAGCATTGGATATGAGCAGTGTTCTGGAACATTGGAGGTCGAATTTCGGTCGAGTGGGCAGATATGGCAGTACTACGACGTTCCCGAGTCATCTTATTACGATCTTCGGGCGGCTGGCTCACTCGGAAAGGCTTTCAATGCAATAATAAAGGGACAGTTCAGGGAGGCACGGATTGGATAGAAAAGCGGTAAAAAATTGGCCTACTAACCCTTCGAACAAACTGCCATGAAAAGGTCACAGAGACTCCATCCTATTGGTTTAAATACTTTTTTAGAAAAAGTATTCAAACAGGGTTGACATTCTCTTCTAATGTGTGGTAAATATATGTTTCCGGTGATACCGGCGATGATAAAGAAAAGGAGGTTGATTTGATGGAGTTTAAATGCGATACTAAAAGTCAGGGAAATTTTTTATGCAGAAAGAAACAGTCTGTGTTTGCTGTTTTATACAGAGTGTATAAATATTGTTGGGGTGCGAAGGAATAACACCAGGAGTTCACGAAAGATGGCAATTCCAAAGAACGTTCGAGACCAACTTTTAGTTGAGGCGCGGCACCGATGCACTATTTGTACTGATAAGTGCTTCGAAATTCATCACATTATTGAACAGGCTAACGGTGGAACTGACGATATAGACAATCTGATCGTGTTGTGCCCCAATTGCCACCAACACCGTTACCACCGTTCCGGCGAGTTTACTCCCGATCAACTTCGACTTTATAAGCAACGTTTAAAGGATAAAAACGAGGTTGAGAAAAGAGTGTTGCAAAATCTGGAGGAGATTCGTCAGATGCTGCCGACTGTTCCACTAGAGGATGTTGAAAATAAACTTAAAATTGAATTACAGGAGGCCGCAACCCTTGTCTCCCCCGAGAAGTCTCCGAGTATCCACGCCACTGTCCAGAAGACATCCGAGTGGTTAGCGGATCGCGATTTGATTCGAGGCGGGGCGAGGCGGGCAATCGAAATCTATTGGGAAGTTAGAAAGGCACAAGAAAAGCTAAAGTACCCCGAAATAAAAATTCAAGGAGTAGATGAAAACTCTCTCCGTAAGGCACCAGACTTTCAGCATGCAATCTATTTTGATTTTGTATTAGACAAAATGCCGCATCCAACTTGGTCAAAAGTTTTTATGGTTGAATGTAAGAATTCCAGGAATATAAAACGCAAGACTTATATTGAACGGGATCGCATCGTCATGGTGGTGGCTGATTCAGATGATCTTCGATCGCATAAAAGTGAAGCAATGAGATTGGTTGACCAAACGAACAAACATATCCGCACTCACCGCTTTCAAGAAATTGATACATGGTGCGATCGAGAGAAGCGGGCCGCGCTTCAACAATTTGATGCGATTCAATCAATGAAGGCACGTATCAAGGGCATCAAGTTCTAAACCAAAAAATTGCCTGCCTCCTAATCCCTATATAAATGTTCCCCTGTCTTTGTCGCTCAGGGTGCCTACACATGGGACCAGTCAATACGGAGTACGTAACTTTTTCCCTGATTTCTTTAATCGATCTGCGCTTCCTCTTCAGTCTTCCCGCCAAATTTGGCAAAAAATGTCTTGATCGTATTCACAAACTGTTTTCCATTTTCCAGGTCCAGTTTTACTTCATCGATTTTGAAAGAGGCATAATCGTCATAATCGGCCTTTTGCCTCTTTTCATATGCCCTGGCATAGGTTTTACCAAAAGTAACATCGATTTCCTTCGTTTTAATCAGCGATTGGTTAAACCACCCTTTTAGAGTACTATGCTTTGAGGTTTCAAAGTTATATCTCAACGCCAGGGCAGATACACTATAAAAAATTGCATAATAAATACGGTTTTCTGTAAGGGGCAACTTATTGTTCTTAAGGGCTAATTCCGCCTCCTCAAGGGTGTCTTCTGCTCGCTTCAAGCGGTATTGAATTAAGTCCTCTTTATGCTCCATAAAAAGTGCCTTCTCTCATCACATTCACCCGGAATGGGGTGTTTTGTTTTCTTATCTCTGCATCCTGGTAGACTTTTCCATCGATCAAGATATCATATTTTAATTCCATTTCATAAATGATATCCAACACTTCATTTTCCCTTTCCCAGCCGGGTTCTTTTGAGAATAGGACCACGACATCAAAATCCGATTCAGATGAATAATCTCCCCTCTTCCGGGAACCGAAAAAAGTAGTGCCTTTGAAATCTATATACTTCTGCTTTAGGATTTCATTCAATTCCCGGATAACTTTTTCAAAATCTTTCATGGCTCTTATTCTTCCTATAATTTATACCTTTTTGGCTAATTTACCAGAAATGGAAAGGGATGTCAAGTATCCGCTCGCCCCCCAAAAATTCTCATTTAATAAAATTACGGGCGTCCACGAGGGGACGCCCCTACAAAAATTAATCGAAATTTGGAGTAATCATGAGTTTTCAATTCGGTAGGGGCAGGCCCCCGTGTCTGCCCCAATTGAAATTTCTTATTTCTATGCCAAAACAAGAATTACTGTTATACCCCTTAGAAATATGCAATTTGTAAAAAAAGCAGGTGGACAAAAAATTTCCCTTCCCCCTAACTCCTTCGTAAATTTGCAGCGGCCCTTAAGAAAAATCAAACCCGGATTGAAAAACAATAAAGATTTCAGTATAATCATTAATGGCATATAAAATGAATAAGCAATCAGTTCAAAAATTCGTAAAGGGGGAGGACGGGTGAAAACGTGAAAACGAAGTACAGGAGAATACCGGATTGGAAAATTCTTCAAGATGAGAAAAAAGTATGGTATCTTGAAAATCAAGGCCAACCGAAAAGCAGGATAATCATCGATGAGGTGATAAAAACTCTCATCGAATCCAGCGATGCCAACCCAGACGATGAAATTTCTCTTCAAAATACCAGGCTCCTCGATGACGCACTCCAGCAGGAAAACAATTTCCCCCAGCCGATTACACCACAAGAATTTTTACAAACATTCTTCCAGGTGTTTACCCGGGTAGGCGCCCTGGCAACCGAAAGTGAAATTCCCCTAACTCCGCAAGAAAAATTACCGCCAGGTCCGGGGCCTTTAAACCGGCTTCCACTGGTATCTATCCTGGTTGTTACCTGTAACGGCTGCGAACACCTACCCGGGTTACTGGATTCTTTAAAACAACAAAATTATCCCAACCTGGAAATCATTATTATCGACAACCATTCCGACGACGACTCTTTTGCTTATATTAAGGAGAATTTCCCTGGGATAGAGATTTTTAGAAACTCCAAAAACCTGGGGCATGGCGCTGCATTCAATATCGGCCTGGAAAAAGCAAAGGGCGACATGATCCTGCACCTGGACGATGATATTGTGGTGGAGACAGATGCAATATCCAAACTGGTCCATGCCGCATTGGTAAAAGAAAAATGGGCTGCCCTGGCCCCCAAAATAAAATTTTTTCATAATCGCGCTTTTATCAATTCCATGGGAAATTCCATACATAAAACCGATTGGGGGTCTGATAACTTTATAAACCATGTAGACCTGGGACAATTCGATCATTTTAGCGAACCTTTTTCAGCCTGCTTTGCCGCTGTATTGCTAAACAGGAAAATAATAGCAAAGATAGGCGCACTTGATGAATTTTATAAGGTCTACTACGATGACGTCGATTGGTGTTTCAGGGCCCAGATTAATGGTTTCCCCGTTTATATCGTCCCAGACGCCGAGGTCTTTCACAAATTTGGCGGGACCATGAGGAAAAATAAAAAATTTTTTCAGAGGAAATGGGAATTGGTTATTGGCAATCGCCTCTATTTTACAATTAAAAATTTTGAAACAAAAACAATCCGGTTTTTTTTACCCCATTACCTGCTGGAGGACATGAAGAACATCGGCGGGTCCCTGGTAAAAGGCAAACTCCGGTTACTTGTCATTTATTTTAAGGCATATGCACGATTTCTTTCAGCGCTGCCCCGTGTTCTTCGTAAACGAAAAGAGGTACAAAAACTTAGAGAAGACATTCCCGACGTCCTGCTTTTATCAAAGAACGTACCCATCAATCATTCTATATCAAAAGAGGGCATCCCCAGGCTGGATGTTCACTCATTATGTTATAACTACCTTGCCCCGGGAAGATAGCCGCGGCAAAAAATGGCCTCTCTCCTAACCGACCAAACCTTTTCCGTGTCTTCCGTGTATTCTGTGGGCCCCGATTTTCATGGCGGAATCAAATTCCGAAAAGTTCATACACTCTCTCTTCCTTTTCATCCGCATCAATGGTGAAATCATCGCAAATCCGGTAGTATTGCTCCAATTTAGCGGAAAATTCGGTTTTGATGAGGTTCAATTGTTCCGCGACCCGGTTATAGTGATCCTGGGAAACGACTTTCTCTTCTTGTAAAAAGTTGTAAAAAACCGTTAAAGACCGGACGATCATATGAAGGGCCTGCTCGCCTTCGACTTCGGTTCTGTCGAGAAATTGATAAATGAAATACCTGGCCTTTTCCAGGAGAAGATCGATGTTCTCAAAAAAGAAATAGGCTTCATCCTCCAACGCTTCATATATGATTTCTAGAAATGTTTCCAGGGGGTTAAGGATATTGAG
>JAUPLE010000634.1 GCA_030837085.1 Acidobacteriota bacterium
GCTATTTTTCCACATCAAATACAAACGCTGCCGGCGTGAACCTGCCGGACCCCAAAGAAAAGGTCGGCAGTTTGACCGAATTCGTCGTAGGCAGCCGGTTGCTGGGCGAAGGGAAACCCAACGAGGCCATCCCTTATCTGAACCGGGCCATTACCATCAATCCCGTCTTTTCGTGGCCATATTCAGCGTTGGCCCAGGCTTACCTGGAAAGCGGCAAGACCAATGAAGCCCTTGATGTCTTGAAAAAAGGCATTGCCAATAACCCCGGCGAATACCAATTAAAGATCGATTATGCACTATTATTAAAGAAACAATCGCGCTGGAATGAGGCCCTTGAAATTCTCAACGGGCTGTTGAGCCATGAAGAGGGGATTGTGGACGTTGGCCCTGAAGTCTATTATATATTGGGTGATTTGTATGCCGGGAAAGGAGACGCCGCAAATGCCGTTTCCTTTTATCGTCGGGCGGCGCTCAGCGAACCGGGAAACATCGTTATAAAGCAGAAATTAGTGTACTTGCTGCACCAGTCCCAGGGATACACCGAGGCGCTTGAGGTTTACCGGGACCTGGAAAAAGCAACGCCCGGCGACGCCGGGTTGTTGTTGAATATGGCCATGTTGTACGAGCAAATAAAAAATTATGAACTTGCCCGGGGCTATTACATTAAAATATTGACTCAGAATCCCGCGCCGCCGGTTCGTGTGTATTACAATTATGCGTTTTTGCTGGCAAAGCTAGGGGATTTCCGGGAAGCCGCCAAACAGATGCAGCGGTTTATAGACAATTACCCGGCTGATGATTCACTGAAGAAAACGGCCCGCGACTACCTGGAAAAATGGAAAAATAACAAAAGTACCTCCGGTAAGTGAAGCGCCAGGGGCTCTTTTGAAATTCCAAAGAGGCCCCCCGCGCCGCGGGGCTGGACCCCGTAAAACTTTTGATTAAAATCTAATAGGCACCCCACGCAGTGGGGCACGCAGTGGGGTTATTTTAGAGCAAAGGACGAGACAACCATGCGCATGATTTCGTTGGTTCCTTCGTAAATTTCCGTGATTTTTGCATCGCGCAAGTATCTCTCCACGTCGAATTCCTTTACATAACCATATCCGCCGTGAATCTGTATCGCTTTCGATGCACAAAAAGAAGCCACTTCGGAAGCTTTCAACTTAGCCATGGCCGCTTCCTTCGCATAAGGCAATCCCTTATCCTTCATCAAGGACCCGCGGTACCCCAACAACCAGGCCGCCTCGTACTCCGTACACATATCCGCGATCATCCACTGGATCGCCTGGAAACCCGCAATCGGCTGCCCGAACTGTTCCCGCTCTTTGGCGTATTTGATCGAATCCTCGATAGAAGCGCGGGCAATACCCAGCGCTTGCGCACAAATACCCAACCTGCCGCCGTCCAACGTGGTCATGGCAACCTTAAATCCCTTATTCAGATCGCCCAACAGGTTCTCTTTGGGAATCGTGCACTCTTCAAAAATAAGCTCGGTGGTGGAGGTCGAGTTGATGCCCAGTTTCTTTTCGTGCTTTCCCACATTAAAACAGGGCGTACCCTTTTCAACGATAAAAGCGCTGATGCCCTTCGTCTTTTGGGCCAGGTCGGTGGATGCGAAAATAATCGCGATATCCGCTTCCGCGCCATTGGTAATAAAATGTTTCGTGCCGTTTAGAATCCATTTGTCACCCACCAGCTTGGCCGTAGTTTTGGTGGAGCCCGCATCAGAGCCGGCGCCCGGTTCCGTTAAGGCAAAACAACCGATTTTCCTACCGCTGCACAGGTCCGGCAGATATTTCTTCTTTTGCTCCTCGTTCCCAAACCTGAAAATCGGATCGATGGCCAAAGAAGAATGCGCCGACACAATGACGCCCGTCGATGCACAATACCGTGAAATCTCCTCGACGGCAATCATATAAGAGACATAGTCCATACCGGCGCCGCCATATTCCGGTGGGTAAGCGATGCCCATCAAGCCCAATTCCCCGGCTTTCTTGATGATGGCGGCGGGAAAGATACCTTTTTCCTGGTTTTCCCTGGCCACGGGCCCGATTTCCTCCCGGGCAAATTTCGCCACCATTTCTTTCAGCATCTTTTGTTCCTCTGTCAAAAGATAGTCCATTATTGTTCTCCTTTTCTCCTAATTTTTATGATTATAGCACAAAGACTTTCATATGCGTCTATGCCCCGCTTTACCACACAAATAACTGTTCCAAACAAATTTGAAGACACCATTTTCTATTGTAGAAAAATATAATTAAAAAGTCAACGATTATTTTATAAAATGATTCACTCTTTCCTTTAATTGACCGATGAAATCCTTTTCCACCACTTCTTTGTTCTTACTCAAGACCATCAACAGGTAAGAACGCTGATTCCATTCGATCCTGGTAAAATAAATCTCCACATCTTTCAATTCCATGATCAATTTACTCATCAAGCGTTTCTGCCTCTCGTAAGACACCGCCACAATCGTGCGGTGCTCCTCGGGCAGGTTCTTATGCATGAATTTAACCTTCAGCCCGGGCTTCTCTTTGCTCTTCTCAATGGCTTTATGACACAATTTTATTAGTTCCTCGGTCAAGTGCAAAGACATCTCGATCCGGTAAAGCTCATCGATATTGAAAAAGATTTCCCTGATTAAAGAGGCGCTGATTTTTTTCAATTTTTCCGTCAACTGGCCCAGGCGCTCGATATAAATCTCCCTGAACCCCTCATCAAAATCCCTGATGTCGCCGTAAATTTTCCGGATGACCTTTTTTAAACCGCCATAAAGCTCTTTAATCGAGTTGAAATCCGACAGGTTGACTTTCAAGCGCAGGATATTGACTTCCACCTTGCCGTGAACTTTCGTGGGAATCGCGGAAGTAATGGAAACCCCGGGTATCAAGCACACTTTGGAACTCAACTCATGAATACGCTTCTTCCTGGACTTGTTGCTCACCAGGACCAATTTGATGTTGATGGAAAATTCCGTACCCCTGGCCGTATCGATGAATACCTGGGTTAACTGTGTCTTCTTATACTCTTCCATCAAAAAAGGGATAATCGCCCGGGCATAGTGTTCAAATCCGCCGACAGCTTTTAATTTGGAAATTTTCTTACTGTGGGAAATAGCGACCAGTTTTTGCAATGACTTTTCCACGGATTTAATAAGGCCGGCGTTCAGCGGTTTTTCATCATGGTCCACGATCTCGAGCCGGTACACCAGTATCCCGTCGGTGGTTACAAAACTCTTATGGTGCTTGATAATATGGTCCGGGACAATATGATTTAAGGTGAGCAAGAAATCCTCGATGGAAATCACCCATTCCCTGCATAAAAAAGTGATACCGGTCATTTCCGAGATATTCGTTTTGAAATTACTGATCTTAATAATCTCATCCGTTTCACCGCTGCGAATCATATTCTGGTAGATATAGTTATTGATAATCATATTGGCCAGTTCTTTGATATCTCTTTCCTCCAGGTATTCGCGTGAGCGGGCGGAAATAAACTTAAGCACTTCGCCGCTCTCTTCGATGACCCGCATCAGGCTGGAACTGGAATACAACTCTTTAAAACGTTTCAGGATGCTATTGTAGATTTCAAATTTAACGGCTTCGTCTTCCAGGAATTGACATTTTCCCCGGCTGCCCTGTGCGGCATCCCGCATATGGGACAGCATCTCTTTCCTGGTTTTCATAAATTTCTCGTACTCTTCCTGGGTTTCCAGGCGGAAACATAAAATCACGACGCCGACTTTTTTATCTTCGTATTCGACAGTGAAACCCTTTATGAATAGTACATTGTGTTCCTTGTGATGAACGATTCCCAGTATCACGTTGGACATACCCGGCCAATCTTCTGCCGCGGCGCCCAGTACAATGGTAGCCGGAATTTTCGTAGGGTTCAGGTCTTCCAGGAGGATGACCTCTTTTTTCTTCTGTTTTTCATAAACGTGGAGCAATTGAACCAGTAAGGCCGATTGCCGGGCCAGGGGGAAAATTTCCTGCGAATTGGCAATTTTGCCCATCATACATTTAATCTCCTGGTCGGAGATCTTGATATGCTTTGGCATTAGCAGTTCTTTCAAATAGGAGACATCGTCATCCTTTAAGTAATTAAAGACCATAGACTCTCAACCATTTCGAACCAAAACAACCCATTCATTTTTAAATTCATTGGATTATTTTATGAAATACCGGTCAAAATGTCAACCCGAATCCTGAAAATTCCAGGGTTGGGTCAAAAGCGGTGGTTTTTCGGAGTAAAATCATGGGAAGAACGCTGCCGGGGCAAGCTGACGGGCAAGAGCCTTTTCTGATCGCGCTAAGCAGACTTTTTTCGCCGCCTGGAGATCAGCTTTCAGCGCCCCAATTCGGGCGTCAACCGGAAAAAAATAAAAAAAAATAAAAAAAAAAGCCAAAAAAGCACGTTATATCTTGACATTTCATTTTTAATTACTTAAAATATAGACTGGAGGTAATAATGAATAAAAATGAATTAGTCAAAGACATCGCTGGAAAAGCGAAACTAAAATTGTCGGATACTGAGAAGTTCGTAAATGCGTTTATCGGCACAGTATCGGATGAGTTGAAAAAGAAAGGTAAAGTAACCCTGGTTGGTTTCGGGACATTTGCCGTTGCTCACCGCAAAGAGAAACGTGGTGTGAACCCCAAAACGGGCGCCAAAATCACCATCAAAGCAAAGAATGTTCCTGTGTTTAAACCCGGGAAAAAACTGAAAGAGACGGTAAAGTAAATCGCCTCTGACCAACACTGAATTACCCGGGGAACAAGTGAGCGCGGCTCCTTGTTTCCCTGGGTAATTCAGTATGTTTTACCTATTTATTCAAAAAATAAGTTATAGACTCCTCCCTTTTTTTCCTTTTATCTTTTATATGTATTAATTTCTTACTCTTGGTCTTCTCTTTCCCTTCGTTCCGGTTCTCGATCCTTCTCTTCACCTTCACGACGAATATTTTCGGGAGTTCCGGGAGACGGCATGTCAAATATTTCAATATCGACGGCATTGGAAGTGAGTTCTATCTGTTTTTTGTCCCTGCCGTAAGCGGTAATAGTGCTTAACGAAAGCGTATAAGACCCCTTCTGGAGAAATTTTACCTTCAATTGTGCGATCATACTGGACTTAATGGGATTGGTTTCAAAATTATAACCCACATCGAACGAATCGCCCGATACATTTTTCAGGATTTTCGAGTTGTCCCCACCCGCGAAATCGGTTTTCATATCCTGGATTTCGACTTTGCCGCCGTTAATAGAACCACTGATAGAAAGGGAAGCGATTTCGACGGATGAATTGGCCCGTAAGGTGAAGTATAATTCAGAATTGACTGTCCTTCTCTGGCTGGGGGGCGCGATGATAATGGAGTTGCCGCCGGGCCTGCCTTCCCGTTCCCTGGGCTCATCCATTCCTGACGGGCCCGTGGGGCCGGCTGCCGGCGGGGTGTATTGGGCTTGATTACCGCCCGAAGGCATGCTCCATATGGCCCCTTTGTCGTCGCCATCCATGGCCACATCACGGATGACCCGGGGTGTGATGGAAAATACCAGGTCGGTCTGCACAACCTGGTTGGCAGTATAACCGAATAACTTTCCCAATAAGGGTAAGTGGGCCAGCGCGGGAAACCCGGATAAAGACTTCCTTACTTCATCTTTGATAAAACCGCCGATGATATTGGTTTCACCCTCTTTCAGGCGGATGATGCTTTCCAACTCCCGTTTGCCGAGAGTGGGGAAATCGTTCTTGTACCCGGTGATAAAGTCCAATTTTAATCTTATTTTCAGCGTGACTTCGCGGTTCTGGTGAATATAGGGGGTTATTTTAATCTCTACACCAACGCTGCGGTACTGGTAGGACGTAACGGGGATGTTGTTAAAACCACCTGCGGCCCCGGCCTGGAATTGGGTCTGGGGGATAGGGATATCGTCGCCAACGGAAAACTTGATTTCTTCCCCTGATACTCCCCTGAGATTGGGTTTGGAAACGATGCGGGAATTATCGTCGGTCTCCAGGAGTTGAAGGGCCGCCGACGGCAGGGTGAGATAGACACTGGTGTTGGATAGGTTTCCAAAACGAACCAGGGGGTTGATCGATCCTGAACTGGTAGTACTACCACTGGATGGGGGTGTGTATTCCCCGGCCGAGACAGTAGACAATGTATTGCCATAATTGGCGCCGATGGTATTGAGCAGGTTGCGGTTCAATTCCAGTATCTCGATGTCGATTTCTACTTCGCTTTTTGCTTTATCGACGGAATAAAGGAAGCGCTCGATTTCGATTAACGTGTTGTTGTCGGACCGAATAATAAGAGTATTGAGGTTGACATCTTCCTGGGCCAGGATCTGTTGCTCCCGGAAAATAGTTAATACCAGTTTCTTGGCATCTTCAGCTTTGATATTTTTGAGGAAATATACCTTGGTGCCCCTCAAACCAAAGGTTCTTTTTTTAAAGGTAGTATCCGGGAATATTAAAATGGAAGAGGGGTCCAGCACCCGGTAATCGGTGCCGGCCACCATACATAATTGGCTCAGTATGTCGTAAAACCCGGCATTCTGACTCTCAATAGTATATACGAAATCCCTGAAATCTTTGTCGAAAATGAAATTGATACTGTGAGATTTACCCAACATGGCAAAAATTTGCTTGATGGGGGTGTTTCTCAGGTTTAGCGTCATCTTCTCGTTGGGGTCGATGTTGAGCTGTACGGGTGGCGTGATAGTGGTTTGGAAAGGGACAACCGGCTTTTCCTTACCGTCACTCAAACAAGCTTCATATTCATCATTTACTCGCTTGTTGTCCGGGAAAATTTGCAGGACCACCCGGTACTCCCGTGCGGCTTCTTCTTTTTTCCCGGACTCCTTTAGTTTCCTGGCCAGCGCCAGGTGGTAATAATAACTGTTTAATTTACATCTGATCAGTAGGGTCCGAAATTCTATGGAGTTGGGGTGGGCTTTCGCTGCTTTTTCAAAGTATTCCGCGGCTTTATCGTAGTTGCCTGCCCGGTAGAAAGCCATGCCCTCTCTTGTACTGGGGTTGGCGCAACCGGTGTAAAACACGGCCATCATCATGGCAAGAATAGATAGCATAACGATCGAATAGTATTTTTTATTGAATTTCATTATCTTGGTCCCCTTTTATTTTGATTTCAATGAGATTGGCTTCAACCTCGAGAGTCACAAATTGCTTTTCAACGTTGACGACCTTTATGGTTTCTTTTACAATATCATTCACACCCGCCACGAAGAATTCGCTGTCCACCGTCAACAATGCCAATTTTTTGGCTTCCCGCATGACATAACCTTCAAAGCTGACCCGTCGCCTAACTTCACCGGCCACATCGCGTTCCTTTACCCTACTTTCTTTTTCTTCTTCCGGCGGCTTCTCTATTTCCTCGGGGAGTGGTTGGGGCGGCGCAGCAGGTTTCAGGTTAAATTCTCTTTTAAAGGGGGAAAAGATATCTCGAACGATGTTGAATTCCTTCTTTTCCTTTTGTTTTTCAGCCTGCTCCAGTTTGGATGCTTTGATGATTTCCGCCTTGATTGAAGTTGTTGCGACCGTGATAGTTAATATGATAAATAACAGCAGTAGAATTTTTTTATTTGACAAAGTATGCCTCCATTGTCAACTCTCCTTCCACCATGTTACCGTTTTTCATTTTTTCTAATTTGACTTTTTTGATAAGGACAATCTTGGTTTTTTCCTGGTCCTTGAAATTTTCAAGATCAAAAATAAACCGTTTAATGTTTTCATATGCGCCGGACATCTGCGTATTGACGGTAATTTTTACTACGTCCGTGAAGATGCTTTTATACTGGTAAGTGAAACGGGAATTGTTGACCGCGTTTTTCCTGGCCAGCATTTCCAGGTCCTGTTTAAAACGGCTATATACGTCCGATTTCATTAAGTAAAGGTCTTTAAAGCCGGAGTAACTGGTTTCGATATCCAGCCATTCTTTACTGGTAACTTCCAGTTGTTTTGCCTTGCCCCGGGTTTCTTCAAGTCGTGATTGGGCGCTTTGAGCGGTAATACTTTCCAGGGAAGTATAGCCGAAGGAAAAGAGAAAGAATACGACGCTAAACGCCAGCAAGCCGGCCAATCCATACATAATTTTTTTAATAGTAGTCATCTTCGTTTATTTTCTCTTCTTTTGGTTTTTGTTTTGGTTTTTCTTCCGCCGCCGTTTTTTGGCCTTTTGTTTTAAAATGGAGAACCAGGTTCGCATTGAGCAGTCCTTCATCTTCTTTCTCGTTTTGAATTTCCGGTTGGTACGCAGCAAAATTGTTGCATGTTTCGATCAACCGGGGCAGGGAATCGGCGGCGATGCCGATGCGGAGCAGCGAAGGGTTTTCCATATCCAGGTTCACCTGGGTGAAAAAAGCGCCTTCGGGCAGGTTTTTTTCCAGGAGTTCCAATTTTTCGATCACGGAGAATTGTTTCTCATTGATCAACCAGTTGGCAAAATCGACCTGTGCTTTCCATTCTATTTTTCTTTTGGCGACGTTTTCTTCGCGGCGGGTATTTTCCTGTGTGAGTTTTTCTATTTCTAGCCGGTCTTGTATGGCTTGTTCTTTGCGCAGGCGTTCTTTTTGATCGATGCTCCATAAATTAATGATCCCCATGGTAAGGAATACCAACGAAATCACCGCTGCGATGCCTGAATAGAAGGCAAACTTCAGGTTATCGATTTTTTTGTTTTCCGCGATATTGTAGTTAATTCTTCTCATTTTTTACCCGGGTAAAAATAGTTTTTCTTTATTTTTTAATTCCAGGGACTTTATTTCCTGGTCCAGTAATTCTTGCTTGATGCTATCGAGGTTTAACTGGCAGCGGTTTGCAATGATGGAATACGTGCGTGGAGTTTGGGTGTAGCTGTTCTTGACGTAATTGATGGTTTTTACGATTTCCGATACGACTTCGTCCTCGCGGCCACCGCGGAATTTCCTGATATAGAACGGCAGGGACTGTTTTTGAAACACGACAACGACCAGGTTGCCGTCGATCTCGATGAAGAAATCCGGGGAGGATTTCTGGCGTAGGACGTTATCGATGCTGTTGATAGTAGAATTTCCTATGTAAGTCAGGTTTACCTGGCTTTGAGTAAACAGGGTTTCGATTTTCTCTTTCAGACTTTTTTTAAATAGGATGGAGAGGACTTTGTTTTTATCCAATTTATAAAATTGGTGGTCGTAGTCGTCGATATTTTCCGGGAAGACTTTACGCAGCCGCCACTCCACGATTTCTTTTCGCAGTCCTTCGCGAAAGGGGATTTTTTCAAAATCAAGGATGTTAAAGATGAAGTAAGCGGAATTTAAAATGATCCCGGTGTCGATGGCATTTGCCGCGTTGGCGCCCGCTATTGATAACTCCCTGGCGGCGGCGCTGAAACTTTCCGCGGTTTGCTCGAAAATGGTGGCGCTGTCAAAGGACCGTGTTTTTTGGAAGGATTTATTTACATACTTGTAAATATCCAGGTAGTTTTCCCCGGCAAAGACAAGCTGCGCCGGTCGTTTGTAATGGATAAAGTAGTTTTCGATTATAACCATTCTTTTATTGTCACCCTGTTTAATTCTTCAAAAGAGGTAATACCTTTTATTACCTTTCCGAGGCCATTTTTGCGGATGGGAATCATTCCCTGCTTCATGGCCATTTTTTTGATTTCCGAGAGCGGTTTTTTGTCCAGGATCATTTCTTTGATTTCTTCGGTGAGTTCGAGGATTTCGCCGATAACGGTCCTGCCGCTGTAGCCGCTGCCCGAGCATTCCTGGCAGCCGTCCGGTTTAGCCTGGTATATGGAATTTTCAAGGTTTTCTTTTTTGACGCGGTTGTCCTGGAGGTATTTGGCGTCCGGGGTAAAGTCTTGTTTGCAACTGGGGCACAAGCGCCTTACCAGTCGCTGCGCCACCACGCAATTGAGGGCCGATATGAAGCTGTAGGTGTCAATGCCCATATGGATGAACCGGCCCAATACGTCGAACACGTTATTGGCGTGAACGGTGGTGAATACGAGGTGACCGGTTAGGGCGGATTGGATAGCGATTTGGGCGGTCTCCGGGTCCCGGATTTCACCGACCATGATCTTATCGGGGTCATGCCTCAGTATTGAACGAAGACCACGGGCAAAAGTCAGGCCCTTTTTTTCGTTTACCGGTATCTGGGTGATATCGTCGATCTGGTATTCGACGGGGTCTTCAATGGTGATGATTTTATCTTCGGGGCTCTTTATTTCATTGAGGGCCGCATATAGGGTAGTGGTTTTGCCGCTGCCGGTGGGCCCGGTGACCAGGAACATGCCGTAGGGTTGCCGAATGTAATACATGAGGCTCTCGATCAGGTAATCGGAGAACCCCAACTGTTGGAGCCTGAGTTCGCCGATGCTTTCGGTGATCATTTCGCGGTCCAATATCCTGATGACGGCGTTTTCGCCGTAGACGCCCGGCATAATGGAAACCCGGAAATCAATGGTTTTATGTTTGAATTTCATGCGGAAGCGGCCGTCCTGGGGCACCCTGCGTTCCGCGATGTCGAGTTCTGAAATGACTTTCAAACGGGTAATGAGAGGAGAATGGAATATTTTATCCAGGGGTTCCATGACCTGGGTTAGGATTCCGTCGATGCGGAATTTGACATTGACGACGCTGGACTGTACTTCGATATGGATGTCCGATGCCCGTTTACTGACAGCAGTAAATATAACGTTATTTAATAATTTAATTACGGAATCGTCTTCCTCGGTAATTTTTTCGATGGTCAGGGATTCATCTTCATCTTCTTCGATGCTTTTTTTCATGAAGAAGCTTTCGGTTTTATCTGTCAGAACCTTGGTAAAGGAGTCGCTTTTTTTGAGAATTTTTTCGATATCTTCTTTCTCAGAGTAAAAAGGGATGACTCGCTTCTGGATAAAGTTTTCGACAATACTTATTTTATCGAGATTTTCCGGGTCGAACATGACGATTTCGACGGAGTTGTCGCTTTCTTTTAGTGGGAAGAAGAGGTTTTTAACCATAAATTCCGCGGGGAATTTGGTCAATAGTTTGTAATCGATTTTAATGGATTTGAGGTCGATTGTTTCACTCATTTTACAATGTGCACCGTACTAAAAATGGGCAAGTAGACTGCCACCAGCATAAACGCGATCACCGCACCGATGGCGACTATTAAGATAGGTTCGATCAGCGATATTAATGAGCTAATCCTGGCATCGATGGAATTTTCAAAGGCATCGGCGTTTTCGTTTAGTACTCCTGTCAGGTTGCCGGAGGTTTCTCCCACTTTGATGACTTCGATGAATGTGGGCGGGATAAAGCTTACCTCTTTCAATACATCCGACAGTAGGTTGCCCTCCTTGATTTTTTCGGGTATGTTTTTTATTTTCGCGTAGAAATACCTGTTGGAAAAGGTATCCACCGCAATCTGGGAGGATTCCGGTACAGGTATTCCTCCTGCAATCAGTATTGCCATTGTCCGTGAGAATACGGTCATGGAATTTTCAATGATCAGGTTCCCAACGATGGGAAGTCTTGTTTTTATATAATCGAAAATAATGATATCGGGTCGGGATTTTTCCAGGAATTTAAGGCCCATCACGACGCCGGTAATGAGAATAATGATGGTGAGGATATGCTTTTTGAGGAAATTGCTTACGTCGATCAGGGTAAGGGTCATGACAGGGAGACTGGCTTCGAAATCCGCATAAAATGAAGCGAACCTGGGGATGGCATAGACCAGGATAAGGCCCACCATAGCGATCATGAATATGAACAGAATTATGGGATAGGTAAGGCTGTTAATGATTTTTCGCTTGAGGTTGGCGACTTTCTCCAGGTAGTTATTGAACTGTACCAGTATGGAATCGATGTTCCCGCTTTTTTCTCCAGCCAGCAGCGACGCCCGGTAGATTTTCTGAAAGGGTATTTGATCGGAGGCGAAGGCGTCGGAAATCTGGATACCGTTCCGGATATCGGATTCGGTTTTCATTAATACTTCTTTTAGGGTGCCTTTTTTTTGGTTGGCGATAATGATTTCCAGCGCCCTGATAAAGGCGACGCCGGATTTGAGCAGGGTAATCATCTTCTGGTTAAAGGCCAGGAAATCGAAGTAACTTATTTTTTTTGCAAAAATCTTAAATGTGGAGGAATCTTTGAAGTAGCTTTTGCGGATGGTAATGAGTTTTTCGTCGGCGTTTTCGTTGTTTCTCCACACTTCTTGTTTATTATCGGCAAAAATGGTCCTTTTAGAATAACGGCCGTTATCGTCAAGAAAAGTACAATTGTAATAAGGCATGGTTTTTTATTATAGGTAAGTTCTGCCGGGGAAGTATTTAGCCAGGATGTTGGGTATGGCGATTTTCCCGTCTTCGGCCTGGTAATTTTCCATAATGGCGGCCACGGTGCGGCCCACTGCCAGGCCGGAACCGTTAATGGTATGGAGAAAATTCTTTTTGCCGTCTTTGGTTTTGTACTTAATTTTCGCCCGCCTGGCCTGGAAGTCGGAAAAATTGGAACAGGAAGATATCTCCATGTACCCGTTCCGCGCCGGCATCCATACTTCGATGTCATAGGTTTTAGCGGACGAGAATGACATGTCGCCGCTGCACAGCAGGACGACGCGATAGTGTAGGTTTAGTTTTTGAAGAATACTTTCTGCATCATGGGTGAGTTTTTCGTGTTCCGCCGCGGAAGTTCCGGGAGTAGTAAATTTTAGTAGTTCGATTTTATTGAATTGGTGTTGGCGGATGATGCCCCTGACGTCTTTGCCGTAGGAGCCTGCTTCGCTGCGGAAACAGGGAGTATAGGCGGCGTAGCATTTCGGGAGGTCTTGTTCGTCCAGGGTCTCGTCGCGGTGGATATTGGTAAGTGGGACTTCCGCGGTAGGGATGAGGTATAGGTTGTGGTTTTCTATTTTAAAGAGAGCGTCTTTGAATTTGGGCAAGTTGCCGGTGCCGATGAGGCTTTCGTCGTTCACCAGGAAAGGGGGCAGGACTTCGGTATAGCCGTTTTCAGTGGTTTGGGTTTCTATCATGAAATCGATGAGTACGCGTTCGAGTTTTGCCAGGGTGTCCGTGTATAGGGCAAAGCGTGCGCCGGAGATTTTGGCTGCCCGGGGTAGGTCGAGGAATTTATTCATTTCCCCCAGGTCCCAATGGGGCTTGGGTTCAAAGCTGAATTCAGGTTTTTCACCCCATTCCCGGACAACGATGTTTTGGGTTGCGTCTTTCCCAATGGGAACGGTGTCGTCAAAGAGGTTGGGGATATTCAGTATGAAATCCTGGAATTTGGTTTCAGCTTCTGCCGCTTCCTGTTCAAGGGAAGCTAGTTCGGCGGACAGGTTTTTGGATTGGTCTTCCAGGTCTTTGGTATCTTTTTTCTCTTTTTTTAGGGTCCCGATTTCCTTGGCTAATTTATTTTTATTGTTTTTGATTTGGTCTATACCGGTAATAAGCTCCCTGCGCTTTGCATCGATCTGGTTAAACAGTGTCTCATCGAAAGGGGAGCCTTTGGCTAACACTTTTGCCTTGACAATCTCCAGGTGGTTTCTAACGAAATTTATGTCCAGCATATACGGATTATAACACATCAGGGGGCAGAGTGCAAGGATAAACAAAAAGTTTTGTTGGGAGAAAACCGGCGGACACAAAAACACGGTGGCGCGCCCCTATGGAAAAAAAATCAGTGTAAATCCGGGTAATCTCCGTTACGTGGACTTAAGTTTTTTAATTCGTGTTCATTCGTGAAATTCGTGGGCTGTTTTTACATCTCCACCAGGAGATGATAGAGAATGGTTTCGCCTTCCTTATCCCTCAGATAACAAGGTCCAGGGGTAAATCGCTGATGTCTCTTAAACGTTTCCCTTTTACCATTGTCTCCAAGAGGTCAAGAACTGGCTCATTATTCAATTTTTTTGCCGCAGTAATCAATTCGTTGAGAGCGAAATGATAAACACAATCAATATCCCCAGTCCCAAGGGCTAAAGATGCAATCCTATTCGGATAAGGTTCCCCGGTTACGATTGCAATATGCGGAGTATGGCCTTTTCGGTTCCTGATTAAATTGACCCCCTCAGTCCTGGCATTTTGAGAACGATCGCTTCGTATGGTCCATTTGCATGATATACTGGCATGCAAGATAAGTTTCTTGGTATTTACGGAACGAAGCGGCGTTAAGTATGCATAATCCCTGTTATCGATAAAATTTATATTTACATTTATTTCATCATCTTCAAGTGGTTGTTTTCCGATGACTATATCGGGATTAACGATGTAATCCCCCAGGATGGTTTTTAGTTCCTGATTATTATTGAGTGCTTCAGTTAGTAAAGCCAGGTGCTCATATTGTTGAAACTCATCGATGGATTTCCCAATAAAGAAGCGATATTTTCCATAGCGTAGATGATGGAGATATCCAATGGATTTTTCGAGAAAATCGGAAGTGACCCGCTCAAATTCTTTCCCGGCTGTTTGGCCGATACTTTTGGCTGTAGGGATATCGACAATATCGACAGTCATAGCATTGATTATTCCTTGCGCCAGGGATACACTCAATTTGCTGTGACGGTCCGCATTATTGGGAATACCCTTATTATCAATGGACAACACAGTACTAACAAGGTTTTTATGATATTCATTTCGTAGGTTTTCTAGCAGTATCATTAAGGTTTCCAAAATCCTATCACATATTCATTATGCATTCGGGTTTCGATCTGGGAGGCATTCCTGAAATGGCTGACCGGCATCATCCTTCTATTCCGATCGATATTCCTTTCACCGATATGAACCAACTCAAAACCATGGTATTGCCCGATTTCAGCAAGGCAGCGGTGGGTTTCTACATCCAGGCCAGCTAAAACAGAGGAGGCCACTACCAGGACGCACGCTTTTTGAGGTTTTAATACTCGATACATCTCTTTCAATACTTGCGACATTTCGCTGTAATATCGGTGCAACGATTTCCCTTTTTTCTCATTGGTTTCTTTTAACTGGAGGACTTTTTTATTGGAAAAACTGGGCAGTTCTACCATGGTTATGTTTTCAACGGATTCTGAGCCGATATATTTTTTCCGGGTTTGGGTGAGTTCGCCAATGGAGTACCCAAACCAGACCAATGAAAACTTGTGAGCCCTCATATAATCGATGGCATTGTTGGCGTAAGGGGGGGAGGTAACGATAAGATCGATGCATTCGTTTTCAACCGGCATGGCCCCGGCATTGGCTTCTACTAACCGTACGTTTGTTTTGGGCATCTCCTTTAGATTCTGTAGATTTTTAAACATTTTTTTTGAAAATTCCGGGAAGACGGAAACCGGTGTCTTGCTTAATACTCGATGGGGTCTGGTGTGGGCAAGGTCGCGGGCCAGGGTGACGCCGCCATTTTTGGTAATAATGATCCCTGAAAACACCAATTTTAAAAATAGTTTTATTTTTTCTTCCGGGACTTTTTCGATTTCCGTTAGCAGCGCCAACAATTCCAGTTGGGTTTCCTTTTTAAACCAGTAATCGAGGAATTCGGTTGTCTCTTCATCGAATTTGGCTTTTAATTGATCTTCCAATTCGCAGCGATGGTTTTTGAAAAGATGAGCGGCTCTTTGGATAACTGAATTTCCCTCGTAGTAAGCTTCCTCTATTTTGAAATGTTGGAATTTGGCTTTGCCAAGGATCAGGGATAAAGGATCGATATCGAAGCCGATGGCATCTTTACCCAGGAGAGTAGCTTCAAGAAGCGTAACGCAAGATCCGGCCATGGGGTCCAGGACAATTCCACCAGAATCGACGAGGTTTTTTATGAATAACCTGGGCAATTCAGGCGGGAATTTTGCCGGGAAAGAGTGCCAGTAATGCCGGGTAAAATTGTTGTTTTGGGAGTTCTTGAAATCCAGGTCGGATGTTAATAAATGGCAGAATAATTCTTTATGAGTTTCTGTCTCGGGAGAGCAGGGCTTCATGTACGAATTAACAGTTTCTCTTCTCATATGCATTATTGATTAGGAGTTTATCAATTTTTGGATTTATTGTCAATCTTGAAATTTTGTCGGGATGAGATATTATTTAGTCGATTTTTGTTTATTGAGTAGATAATAATTGTAATTAGTCAATTGTTAATGGTTAATTATTAACGGGGGAGACATAAGAAAACCCGGAACGCTGGGGCTCACTCAGGAGCGCCAATTGTTGGATGCTGCTGCAATGGATGTATTCACAGATTCTTTCAGCTAAGGGGGGCGTTTCGCTGTGATTAACATGACTTGATCTTCATTGTGTAGCATGTTTTGTTATTCCCCCTGTTCTCCATCGATGGGCATATTTTCTTCCGTCGCCGGTTCGAGGCTTGAACTTACAATAGACATATCCAGCAAGCATAAATGGAGTAATTCGATGAGGATATCTCGTTCTTCGACGGGCATTTCTTTTTTTTGTTCTTGTACTAATGCCAGGGCGATTATATTATCACCTGCCGCTGGGGCTAAATCGGCTATATCTTCGTCATCCGATTGATATTGGTATAACTGCTTGACTAACAGTACATATTCCATTCCCAATGCTTCGGCTGCTTTCATTATGTTGTTCTCAAAAACATTCGGTTCAAAGTTCGTGGTTTCGTCTAACTCTTCATCAGAGTTATAAGATGCCAGTTTAAAGATTAAACCCGAGTAGATACATTCGTTGTGTAAATCCTGGTGATTAATCATATAACTGATGAGTTCCTGTGTCATAACCATGTATTCCTGGCGGGGGTGGGAATCGGTTTCGAAGGAACAATTTTCTTTAGCTTTTGCGATTAATTCAGGGGTTATAAGGTCAGAGATATTGACAATAAGGTCGATGACCATCCTGTAATTTTTTATCATTATAAGTTCTCCTTAATTGATTTTGCAGGCGATGGAATAAGAAAGATACCGCCGGGGGGTGCAGCGGGTGATGAAATTGCTTCCCACAGGTAGCTAGGATACCTGCCCACATCACCCGGTACGCCCCCACGGTCGGCGTAATCAATTTAGGTTTCAAAATGAATGCATGAAAAAAATAAAGCCGCTGGGGTACAGGGGACAGCGCTGGAGCATGAAGTGTATCCCCTGTACCGAAGCAGCCGTATATATTGAATCGGACATATGTTAGCCGGAACCCCAGCGGCGCAAGTGAAAGAGTGTGAGTCATTCCTTGCGCCGGTTTGGGGTTTTGAAATAGATGTATAA
>JAUPLE010000635.1 GCA_030837085.1 Acidobacteriota bacterium
TTTAAATTTTGATATGCTTCGATTAGTGATTGCTGCATGGATTCCGGTAAGATATCCAGTACCCGTATCAATATCACCGGATTTCCAATGTTAATGATGAGGTGGAAGAGGTTGTCAATGCCGATTTTTTCATCGAAGAACCGGGAATCGTTGTCAGTAATGCACAGCAGCAGCTTTAATCTACGGGGAAGAGTATTTAAAGAAAGTTTTTTTGCAATTGTATTTTTTATAATGCCTTCGCTCCACTCCCTAGAAATACACTGCATTAAATTCCTGGCCATGAGTTTTGTCGATTGATGTAAAATATTTATTAATTCAAAAATGGTTCCATTGGCGGCAATGAGCTTTAAGTAATGTGCGGGTCGGACCTTACGTTCCCATTGCACCAGTACTCCTTTCTTTTTAAAGTCCATTAAACCCAGTTTTCTGAAGGAACGGCCCGATGCTATAGTTTTATCGATTAAATCCTGTAGATAATCCTCCGATAGAGAGTCAATTAGCTCCCCGGCCCTTTTGTCTGTGGAATACTGTATAAACCGGATTAATTCAAAAATGGTGCCATTTGCGGCGATAAGTTTTAAGTAATGTGCGGGACTTACCTTCCGTTCCCATTTCTCCAGTACGCCTTTTTCTTGCAATTCCCGCAACCACTTGTATAGATTAGGGATGGAGTGGCCCTCCATTATGATTCCATTAATTATTTGATTAATAAATTTGGCTTCTAACTGCTCCCACAATTTATCCGACTTCTTCCTACCTCCTTTATCTAAAGCAGTCTTTAAATAATTCATAAACAACTTAAAATCACCTTTTTCACATAGGATTTTGAGTTTTGCTGCATCAAATTTTGTTTTTAGTTGATCGAAAAGTCCCGGATCTTTTTCGTTTAAAAACCGGAACAATAAACTGGCCCCATTGTCGCCATAATTTATCATGGTATTCAGGTATTGATTTGACTCTATTTTTTCTTTTAATACCGCGAAATAGTCGGAATAAACTTCCTGTCCTTCGAGACGCCGCAACATCCAGACAATAAGAATGGGAGTGAGTCGGTTGAAGTGGTCTTTTACTGCTGACAACACTTCTGGGGCCTGAAGAAATCCTATTTTGATCTTTTTTTCTTCATCCGGTTTTTCCTTTAATTTTAAACAAGCAAAAATCAAATTGGTTAAAAATCGGTTGAATTCCGGGGAATCCACGCAGACTTCTACCATGTGATTGAGATATTCTATGGCAAACCGGGTTACGGTTTCGATATAACCAACTCTTTGCTCCTGGCCGCCAGCCCGGCAGAGTAATTCCGCCAGGGAACTATGCAAGAAATAACACCGCGCTGGCGTACCGGCGGTGACCACCAACCCGTCCAGTATCTTTTTCATAGACTCCTGTAATATGGCTCCATTAACACGGTCATAATATTCGGGGTGGATACCGATATCGAATTGAGCCAATACCAGGAGTTCTAAAATCTTCCCAAGACTTCGCCGTTCGCCCTTAAAGTAAGTATCGATGGCCTTTTGATAAAGTTTACACCGGCCTTTTTCTTCTTTCCAGGCATTAATATCCCCGGCCGTATCCACTTTCTCAAGTATAAAATCCAGGATAAAGAGGTCGCCTCCGCTCAAGTGGAAGAGAGCGTTGTAATCGACTCCCATTAAACCGGGTTTAAGACTGGCCGCAATCTCTTGAAACAGCCGTTTATCGACGGTGTAATCGATGACGGTGTTCGGATTGAATAATTCCCTTAAGACGGCGTCTTCGTCTCTTCTTTCTTCCCTGGTCAGGGTGGTGCGCAAGAGAAAAATGCAGAAAACTTGCTGCTTTTCCCCGGCCATATGATCAAGGGTATAGTTCAGGTCAATTGCCAGGTCTATATTTTCCTGGCAGTCATCGAAAATGAACACCGTTGGTAGGAATCCCCGCTGCTGAATTCCTTTTCTAAATGAATCCGGATTAATTTCACGTTTGAAGTTTACATAGTATACATAAGGGGGGATAATCTCAGAGGAAGGACAGACGGAGAATCCCTCAGCCAGGGCCAGGGCCAGCGAGGTCTTGCCGGTCCCAGGGAACCCGCAAATCAAAACTTTGCGGTGTTCTTTGAGTTTTTCATCCAACTCTTCCCGCTTATCCGGGGGGATATAGATTCTTTGCTTTTTTTTAAAATACTCTTGAAGGAACCGGTCCCTTCCCCCATCTTCCAGTACATTTATAAATAGATCACTATCCCAACCATAAAAACGGCAGTGACGGGCAGCCGCTTCACTGCCGAATAATTCGGCCACGATATCGGGATATTTCTTCAATTTCTCATCCAGGTCGGTACAGTCCCAGAATTCCACCTGGAGCGATTGCCCCCATTCTTCCCGGAACTGTTTTTTAAAGCCCTCACTAGCTGTTAAAAAATTCGAATGACTGTCATTATCCGCGGCGATGCGGGCCGACGTGCAATAGAAAAACCGGTTGGGAACCGATAATTTCTGTTCTCTGACCCATTTTTCATTGAATTTATCGAAAGCTTTTTTAAAGTCACTTTTATTAAGCTTATCTTTTCCGCCTTTCAGGTTCTTGCACTGATAGACCGTGGTTTCGCCGTTATCTTCGCTGACCCGGATATCCACGCCGTAATCATCCTGTCCTTTCCTGGCAAAGAAATGGGGGTTCTTTTTTTCAGCCATGAGAACTCGGAAACACAATAACTCGAAACTATTTAAGCCGTCACCCGGCAGTTGTTCATAAGGTAGGGTAGTTGAATATTCTTTGTCGGCAGGTAGTTGATTGTCCGGCTCTCCGGGTTGTCCAGGCAACGGTTTATTTACCATCTTATATTATAACATAAAAAGGTCAGATTCCACCACCTGCCATTCACAAATTACCACTGGGGATTCCTTTTCGCCTGTGCTGGTTCCAATGAGTGGGCATGATTTCTTTCAGAAGAGAAAATTTTGTCTGTCCCCTTCCGCACTATTTTTCCGATTGGGGTATGGAGGCTAGTAGGCGCTGTTCCTCGAATCTTCTTGACAAAACCATACAATACAACTATCATAATACGTGGAGGTTGATATGCATGAAATAATATTCGAATCTCAGTTGTTAAAGGACGGCCATTTATCCTGCCCTAAAGAATACGCCATGCCTAAAGCAATATATAAAGTGGCTGTTTCCTTACCGGATGTTATCGCAACGGATTCTGATATTGAAATGGCATCCGTGGTTGACCAATCCGATGAATTTATTTCCGATGGGGAATTGAGCTATTATATGAGTCTGGATGAGAAATAATGAAATTCAAGCAAAAACAACTTACAACAAAGTGTCAAAAGATATCTTGGGCTGAAGGAAATATAAGTCTGCCCTTTGCCCTCTTCCCTGGTGCGGAATTCCCCACATGAACTGTCGGTATCGGCATCTATTTTGCGAAAATCGGCATGGATTTGGCGGGCATCGGCAAAATTTTGCCTCCATCGACAAAAATTTGCCTCAAGCGGCATCCATTTTGTGGGAATCGACAACTTCGATGCGGAAATCGACAGCCATTTTGTACAAATCGACAAAATTTTGCCTCAATCGGCATCCATTTTGTGGAAATCGACAAAACCGATGTGGAAATCGACTCCCCTTTTGCGGTATATCGGCAAAAATTTGCCGTTAATGGCAAAATTTTGCCTCCATCGACTCCTGTTTAGCGGAAGCCGGCAAAACAGATGTCAAAATCGGCATGGTTTTGGCGAACAGCCACAAAAATTTGCCTCAATCGACATCAACTTTGCGGACAGCTACAAAAATTTGCCGGGAGTAGGTATATTGCCAGGAGATAACGGATAAAAAGATAAAAGTCTAAAAAAAAAGAGGGCGAGAAGGTAAGAGAAACACAACAGCCCACCAGGCCATCGCGCCCTCTTACCCATCGCCCCCTAAAATATGGGTGGGGTTCACTGAAATAACAGGGTTATTTCTCGATTTCCTCGGTCTCCTCCACTGTTTTGCTTTCCTTCGCCGCGGTTCTCACGCTTTCGGAAGCGGAAGCGGAAGAAGATGAGGATGAATTGGAATTCGTTGTGGAAGTGGACCTGACAACATGAAACCGTTTCCCCAATTCTTTGGCGATCGCACTGGCGCCGGGAATGTTGGAGTTAGAAGCATTTTTCATGTGCTGATAAAAGGACCGGGCTGAATTGTAAGCTTCGTAAGTGACGATCATGTGAGTGTCTTTGAGCTTATCCACCAACGGCACCAGGTGCTGCATCAAGACCTGGAGCTGTTTCGACAACTTCAAATCTTTTTCGAATTCCGCCATGTTGATGTGCTTGGGCGGTAACTCCGGGTTCTTTACTGCATATTCATAACACTTATCCATGAAATCCATCGATCTAAGACCGATTCCACGCATTGAAACTTTTTCCTCGGTCGGCAGCGTAACGGCAAACGAGAGCTTGGCTTCGATGGCTTTGACATCCGTAATGATACTGGCATGAACATTGTCATCCAGCGTCGCTGAGATTAAATTGAAATTTACACTCATGCTCTTCTCCTTGTTAAA
>JAUPLE010000636.1 GCA_030837085.1 Acidobacteriota bacterium
CGCATCAATAGCAAATCAACTTCGCCTTCTTTATAGAACAATTTATCTTGCATACGCTGACCCAGGATATCCAGGCGATTATTGAAATCCGGGACCTTCTCGTCGCTGAAAAGCCCCAGCCATTCAATCCGTTTCATTACGTCCGAATCCTTCGATAATCCCACTTTTTGAGCGGCTTTTGCCATCACATCGTCTTTTTCATCCGCGGCCACCAGGTCTGCCAACATTTGCTTATAAGTCTTTCCCTTTAAATGCGCTTGCGGCGTATCATCCACCATGCCCAGGTCGACGATCTTCTTTAACGTGTCGCACCACCCCATATAACGGTACGTACCCCTCATGACGGTATCGGCATCTTTTAAGCCATAAAGCTCCTTATAAGGGATAGAATCCCTGTTGGGATAGACTTCAAATGTACCCAGGCCTTCTACTTCTTCGATTCGCTTATTCAAGAACAGGTCCTTACCTTCGATTTCCACGATTTTGCCGTTTTCCAGGAAACGTGCCGAATTTCGCGACGCCAGGACAACGCCTTTGGGACTCCAGGAAAATTTATACCCGTACGGGTTGTCATTATCTTTCGGCGCAGGCAAGCCGCCGCAGTAAGAATAAAAATGAATGACTTTGCCGCCTTTTTCATAAACATCGTTTATGACTTTCATTGCCGACATATGATCGATTCCCGGGTCGACGCCCATTTCATTCAAGAACAATAACCCTTTGCTCCTGGCTTCGGCATCCAATTTTCTCATACCTTCGCTCACATACGACGTGGTGGCCATGGGCTTATTGTTCTTAATGCATAACTCCGCCACCTGCACATGAAAAACCCAGGGCAGCAGACTGACAATAATATCATGCTCTTTAACCAGGGCGTCCACGGATGCTTTATCGTTCACATCGATAAGCAAAGCTTTCCCGTTTTTGAAACCCTTCACAAGTTTCTCAGCGGCGGGCAATTCATTGGATGCCACTGTCAGTGAAAGGTTTTCCTTGCCCAGGAGGTACGTCACGCCCGGCCGGCTTACCATGCCGGAACCTAGCACCAGTATTTTCTTTTTTAGTTTCATTGGATAAACTCCTTCATATAGGAATAGTCCGGGGTCAATTGACCTTTATGAAGGACCAAAGCCTTTCGCAGTGGGTCCGACAAACTTATATCTTTGAAATCGCAAGCATAGTTTTCCGCCGCCAGGCTGGGAACAAAATTTGTCAATACCGCGGAAAATGCTTCCGACGACTCCCGGGGAAATTCGCAAGGCAGATTGTCCACGGCCATTACCGTAACGCCGGTCCGCTGAACTCCTTCGTCATAGCGATCCTCGGCGGCGTAATAGGTATAGGTAGGACTATCGGGTTTGGTGGCATTTTTTGTAATTTCAATGGAACCGTCGATATCGCAGCTAATATCGCCGATCACTTTTAAGTTAAGATTCGAACTTAAGATGGTCTGATTCTTGAGATATTCTTTTGTTATAAACCGTGGGTATTTTTCGGTCCAAAAAATACCGTTAACCAGGACCGAAAGATAAGGGAGGTAATTTTCGAATTGAGATTCATATTTTTCAGGGTGTTTAAAATAATCTTGCAGTTCAAAACGCTCGCTGCTATTCTTGGGCCGCACCATATCTTCTTCGTAAAATACAACTTTATAAAAGTTATAGTTATCGGCGGTAAAATTTTCATACATCTCAGTGAGAATCGGAGCGGAAATGGTTTTATAAGGTAAACAGTGAAACATCTCCTGGGCCCCGATGGAGACATGCCCATACCCGGAAAATCCCATCACTATCGGGCTCAATTCCGGCGGGAAACCTTTTTCATTGATTTCTTCACCGATCTCCTGGAGATCGATTTTTGCTTCTTCGATGGAAGCGTATTGATATGCCTGTTTGATGCGCTCCAGGGGGGTCGAATAACCCTGCAGGTTTAATTTCTGGCCGAAGGCGTGGAGCGTTTCAATCATCCCGGCCAGGCCGGCATAGCGGCCGAAAAAAATCAACCGTTGATTTTTTTCATTCACCACCCGTTCATAATCGATGAGGTTGCATTTCAATTCCATCATTCGTTTAAGCATGGGCATATTGTTGTGCTGCCCTTTGATGGTATGAGAGAAAAACATATAGGTTTTTCCTTCCTGGAAAAGATGGAGCGGTATTTCTTTTACTGCCAGTATGACTTCGGCGCGGCTGAGGTCTTCGTTGACTTCAGCGCCCATTTTTTCATATTCTTCGTCTGTGAATATCCGTATCTTTGACGGTTGAATAATGGTTTTTATGCCGAACTTTTCCTTTAATTCTTTAACATCCGCGGGAGTAAGAGGTACCCTACGTTCCCATTGGTTTTTGTCTTCTCGTCTAATTCCGATTACTTTGTCCATAATTCATATCCTTATTTAATATCCCGTGCGGAATATAGTTTTTCAATTTAGAAATGTAACAGAGAGTTCATATTAAGTCAATATGTTTTGACATTAAAAATTTTTGCTAATGGAAAGACAGACAATAATCTTGCAATATACAAAGGTTTATTATAAAATCCAATGATGAAAGAAAAAAATTCCGAAACAAAGCAAAAATCGCTTCGCCTCGATGGCGTTTATCCTCCGCTGCCTACGCCTTTTGATGAAAATGGGCAAGTCGTCCCGGAAGCGCTCAAAAAGAACCTGGATTTTCTGAACCGTTTCGATTTGCGCGGTTTCGTAGTGCTGGGAACCAACGGCGAATACGTCATGCTCAGCGAAAAAGAGAAACTCCTGGTACTGGAAACAGCCCGGGCGGTCATTCCCGCGGATAAATTGATGATTGCCGGGACCGGCGGCCAGTCAACCGCCGGGGCCATCGACCTGACAAAAAAAGCCGCTGAAATCGGGGCCGATGCGGCATTGATTATTACCCCTTCTTATTACAAGAGCCAGATGACGCCGGCGGCGTTAGTCCACCACTACCAGGCTGTTGCGGATAGTTCTCCTATTCCTATCCTGGTCTACAATATGCCCGCCGCCACAGGCGTCGATATTGAAGCGGATCCCGTCGTTATGTTGGCGCGGCATCCTAATATCATTGGCGTGAAAGATTCAAGCGGCAATGTGGTCAAGATCGGGGATATTTACCGCCAGGTAAAAAAAGAAGGATTGGATTTCCAAATCCTGGCCGGTTCGGCCGGGTTTTTCTTGCCTGCCCTTTCCGTCGGCTGCGTGGGCGGCGTGTTTGCCCTGGCAAATATCGCCCCCGCCCAGTGTATTGCCATTCATCGTTTCTTTTTAGAAGGGAAACTTCAAGAAGCCCGTGATCTCCAGGTGCGCATGATCCCGGTCAACGCCGCGGTTACGGCGCGGTGGAGCGTCCCCGGCTTAAAAGCGGCCATGGATTCCCTGGGCATATACGGCGGCCCGGTGCGTGAGCCTTTGCTTTCTCTCCCGGATGAGACCCGCAAACTGCTGGAATCCATCCTGCTGGAAGGCGGTATTAAAAAATAATTTGGAGGACGTTAATTATGAAAGATCGTACGTTGTTAATGATACCGGGGCCTATCGAATTTGAACCCGCGGTGCTGGCTGCCCTGGGCGCGCCCACTACCAGCCACGTGGCCCCGGACTTTATCGAAATTTTCGGGCAAAGCATCGAACGGATGCGGCAAGTATGGTTGTGCCCGGCCGGTCAACCCTTTATTATTTCCGGTACAGGCACCCTGGCCATGGATATTCCTGCCGCTAACCTGGTGGAACCGGGCGATAAGGCGTTGGTTATCTCCACCGGTTACTTCGGCGAACGTTATGCGGAAATATTGAAACGTTACGGCGCCGAGGTCAAAATCCTCCAGGCACCCCTCGGTGGAATCGTTCCGCCGGATGATATTGAAGCTGAATTGAAAAACAATTCTTATAAATTGATGACGTTTACCCATGTGGATACTTCCACCGCCGTCCGCGTGGACCCCCGGCCCATTGGGAAATTAGGGCAAAAATATAATGTACTTACGATCCTGGACGGCGTATGTTCCGTGGCCGGCGAGGAGTTGCGGCAAGAAGAGTGGGGCATCGATGTAGCATTAACCGCTTCGCAGAAAGCCATCGGCGTCCCCCCGGGGTTGGCATTGGTAATGGCAGGGCCAAAGGCCATTGCCGCCTGGCGGGCGCGGGAAACAAAGGTTTATAATTATTATGCCGATTGGGATAATTGGCTGCCGATTATGGAAGCGTATGAAGCGCGGAAACCGAGTTATTTCGGCACGCCGCCGGTCAATCATATCTGGGCCCTGCATGTGAGCCTCGGGCAGATACTGGCGGAAGGTATGGAACCCCGGTTTGCGCGGCACAAAAGAATCGGCGAGGCGTTCCGGGGCGCCATTGGGGCATTGGGTTTGAAGCAGGTGCCCACCGATCCGGCGCATGCGGCGTCGACTTTGACCGCGCCTTATTTCCCGGAAGGGGTTTTGGGTTCGCAATTGTTGGCGAAAGTAAAAGAAGCGGGTGTTGTTTTAGCCGGGGGTTTGCTTCCTGCAATTAAAGTGGCTTATTTCCGTATTGGGCATATGGGCGCGGTGAAACCCGGGGACGTATTGGCAACGGTTGGCGCCCTGGAAACAGGACTTACGGCGTGTGGGTATAAATTTGAAATAGGTGTAGGCTTAACCGCGGCGCAGCATGCGGCGCATGCATCCTATTGTAGAACTATGGTGGGAGGTTGATATTTGCTACATCATCTGGCTCGGCACCATCTATTTAAACAAAAGTTTTACGGGGGTCAAGGGGGCGCTTTTTCAAAAGCACCCCCTTGTTAACTTAAGGTACTAATATGATAACAACCGATTGGCAAGAGAAAGTACGCGAAGTAGCATTTGGCATTCGCCGAAGGGCGTTGGATTTTACTATCAGGAGTAACGGCGGTTACCTCAGCCAGGCCTGTTC
>JAUPLE010000637.1 GCA_030837085.1 Acidobacteriota bacterium
CTGTTTTCCTGCGTCGCGGATGATTCGTTTGTCCCAGAACAATTTTGGGTGCAGGGTAGGTGGGATGGATGCCAGGAGTTCCACGAGACGGTAATCGAGAAAGGGGACCCGCACTTCGATGCCTTGCGCCGCCCCTGTGCGGTCTTCGTGCCGGAGATTGTGGAATTGCAGCGACAGGATACGCTGCAGCATCTCTTTTTGGAAAAAAGATAGGGAATCCTGATGGGATGGCATTTCCTGTCTTTCCGTATAGACGCCGCCGGAACTTAATTCCATCAAAGAAGGGGGCATGCCTATCCGTTTGAGCATTTCCTTTTGTTGCCTTTGCGCGAGGAACTCAAGGTACGATTCCCAACCGGGCCGTGGGGCATCGTATGGGTTTGAGTACCCGCCGGCGAATTCATCCGCGCCCTGGCCGACAAGTATGACTTTCAACCGGGGTTCGACGGTCCGGGCAAAACGGTGGAGCTCGTGTTTAAAAATCCATTCGAGGTCGAACAGCGGGGCCTCTATCATCCAGGTGTAGTATTCGAAAGTTTCCAGGGAAAAATCGAGCTGCCGGAGCAATCGGTCATAGTCGATCAGTACCTGGTGCAAGGAAATCCCAAGGTATTCGGCCACTCCAAGGGCCCGTTCGGTATCGCCGCTCGACCGGGCCGTAGGTTCGACGATATTGAAACAATGATAGTCCGGGTTCTGCCGCGCCGCGATGGCGGTGATGACGGCGGAGTCGAGGCCGCCGCTGAGAAATGAACCGAGGGGCGCATCGCTCATCAAATGCATTTTTACACTTTCCTCAAGTAAAGCCGTGTATTCTTCCTGGAAAGCGGCGCTGGTTTTGGATGTGTCCGGTCCCCGGTGGAGGTATTCCTCAAGGGACCAGTATTGAAATTTTTGGAAGCGGCCTTCACTATAGGTGGCGTAATAGCCGCCGGGTAGTTGATCGATGCCTTCGATAAAAGAGGTTAACCGGGAAGCGCGGTAGCCCTGGGCCACGGATACATCTTCCCAACAGATTTCGCGCGGACAGGCGGGGTGGGCCAACAGGGTCTTGATCTCGGAACCGAACAGAAAGGGCGCTGTATTTTGATTTTGTTTCACGTAGTAAAGCGGTTTTATACCGAAACGATCGCGGGCGATGAATAGTTCTTCCCGGCGGGTGTCCCAGATGGCAATAGCAAACATGCCGTTAAGCCATTTTAACATACCTGGGCCATACTCTTCGTAGAGATGCAAAACGATTTCCGAATCGGATTTGGTTTTGAAACAATGCCCCGGGTTAAGTTTTTCCCTGAGTTCCAGGTGGTTGTATATTTCGCCGTTTACAGCGGTAAAGAGGGTATTATCCTCGTTCCAGATAGGTTGACGGCCGGTTTCCGGGTCCACGATCGACAGCCGGCGGAAAACGAAACCGATGTGCGGACGGATAATCACTTGTTGATCGTCCGGGCCGCGGCGGGCCAATTGGCGCCCCATTCCCTGGAGTATGCGCCGCTGCTCTTGTTGTGCTGAAGGGGCATCAATAAATCCGGCGAAACCACACATTTTTATCTCTCGTTATTTATAAACGATTTTTAATCCTTATTTTTTAATTCTTGCCCATCATATAAATGCGTCGTTATCCAGTGTGACACTTTTTCATCGATGGCCTGGGGATATGGGTAAGCAAACTGCCGGGCTGTTTCCCGGGCCACCCAACGAAAGAGGTCCATGGATGCCAGGAGCGCCTTTTTGCCGTCGTCTTTATCATAATGGGCAAAGACTTTTTCCAGGTCTTTTACAGCCCGCGGGTCTGCCCATTCTTCGAGGAAATGACCGAAATACCAGGTGTCATAATCCCACCCATTTAAAGCGCGGGCATGCCACTGGAGCATTTTGAGTAAATGATCTTTTACTTTTGCATCCCAGGAATGGGCTAACCACAACTCGCCGCGGAGTATTTTCCGCGCGATATAAAGGGTGAAATACCAGTAATAATCTACCACTTCCCGGAATTCTTCGCGGGTGGGCGGCCGCAGCGGGATAGGGTCAAAGTACGGCGGGATGATTTTTTGCGCGCTGCCGTCTTTATCGAGAATCACCTGCGCGCCCCGATGGAACGTTCGCGGGTAAAGATTATCCGCCGCGAGCTTTTTGAGGTACTCATCGCTGTAAATAAAAAAATCAATGTTATATCCGTCTTCAAACAGGACGCGAATCAAGGGATCGCCTTTTCCAGTGGCTTCAACAATGCTGATCCAGACCGCCCCGATGTTTTCCAGCCAATCGGTTTGCAAGTGATAGCGCTGGGAGTTGGCTGCATAGACCATGATATCGAGGTCCGACCATTGGTCCGCGGCATGATCCTGCCGCGCCTGGGAACCCATGATAATGGCGGCGCGGATGTCGGGACAGGTCTGCGCCCAGGTGAGAAACCGATCGATCAATGTTTTGTAACTCATTTGTGTTTCCCGGTTAGCTCATGCTTTTCTATCATGAATATTCTTCTTAATTGCCGCTTTGGCTTTTTCCAGTTGCCGCGCATTACCAAAATCAATCATCTTCCACGGTTTTACCTGCCAATTCCCCCGGTGAAGGTAATCGGAAGAATCGTTTACCTTTATCTTTTCATTATAGGCTTTTATGATTCCCGGGATATTCCAGTGCGTAACATTATTATTTTCATTATAAAGTGCAAAGAAAAAATCACCGGTCCATTGATCGCCGGTGTTGACAATGCCCTCCACCAGGTGATCCAGCGGCTCGATATGCCGGATACTGAAATGGACATTCTCCGGGAGCGCCGCTTCAATCCTTTCGGAAAAATTTCCCACGATTTTTTCAAACGTATCCGGTCCGATCATGCCATGTTCTTCATAAGGCGTCCCCGGCTGGGGCAGCAGCGGATCGATACTGACGCTAATTTCGCCGCCGTGCTTCCTCAGTTTTCCCATCTGCCGGCCAGCCCAAATAATTAAATCAATGGATTCATCATAATCATTCCCGGTTTCCGTCGGGATGCCCACTATATTGCACAGCACCAGGCTGTCAACCTTTGTTTCCTTAAGAATATATTCGATATCCTCTTTAATCGATTTCAATTTGGAAGTCTTGAGCAGGATTTTATTCCGGAGGTAATCATTCCCGGTTTCCGGGGCAATATAAACTGTTCCCGGGAGGATTTCCTTTACATTGCGGATGTCATCGACCCTTAAAGAACCATATATATACGGATTTACATTTTTTAGTTGGC
>JAUPLE010000638.1 GCA_030837085.1 Acidobacteriota bacterium
ATTCATGATTTCAACCTCTTCAATCTTTAGAAAATGTAATCTTACCACAAATTTATTTAAAAAGAAAGGGAGTCGATAATAAAAAATAAACTGTTTCTATTTCTTTTGTGTCCGATAGACTCCTATTTGTGTCTGATCAATTTCTAATTGTGTCCGATTAACTTCTAAATGTATCTGATATACTTCTATTCGTGTCCGAAAGACTTCTATATTAAATTGATTAACTTCTGATTGTTTCCGATTGAGTTCTATTTGTTTCCGATTAACTTCTATTTTAATCCGATCGACTTCCATTTGACGCCGAGCAAATTCTATATGAAAACAATTGACTATATAACTGGATAACTTTACTTGTGCTTTGGTCACCTTTGCTCCTATTTTCTCTTCTCGCAGGACTGCATCGACCTCTATTCGATTAACCGTAAAGACAAAGACACCTCGTTATTTGAAAAATTCAAGTACTTCCAAAAGTTTTTAATTAGTAGAGGGGGAAAGGGGATATACAAAAAGCCATAAAAGAAATCGACTCTCAAAGGAGCGAAAGCACAAAGGTTCACCCCCTCCCTGGGAAGACCAGGAAAGGAATTATTTGAAAATTCATATGACTTATGATAAAGTGCACTCTACAGAGGAATGAAAATGAAAACCGTTAAAACAATGTGCGCCAGGGATTGCTATGATTCCTGTTTTATCCTGGCCGATGTCGATGACAAGGGCAAATTGGTTTCGGTTAAAGGCGACCCGGAGAACCCGGTAACCCAGGGATTTGTCTGCCCTCGGGGTAAAATGGATGTAACCAGGGTATATTCGAACCGAGTACTTTATCCACAAATCCGGGAAGGCGATAAACCGGGTAGACAATTCCGGCGCACCGACTGGAATGAAGCATTGGAAACAACCTCACGGAAATTGCTGGAAGTCATTAAAACGCACGGCAGGGAATCTGTCCTTCTCCTGGATTATTCGGGGAATACCGGCCTCCTTTCGGAAGTATATCCACACCGGCTGTGGAACGCGCTGGGCGCTTCGCGCACCGACGGCGCCATGTGCAGCAAAGCCGGCAAAACAGGCCTCTCACTTCATTACGGCGAATATTACGGCCTGCAACCCGAAAGCTTGATCGACAGGGATTTGATCGTTTTCTGGGGCTTTAACGCTCCGGTCAGTTCGGCGCATTTATGGGCGTTGGCCCTCCAGGCCCGGAAACAACGGGACGCAACCATCATCGCCGTCGATCCCCGGCGCAGCGAAGCAGCGAAACACGCGGACCGGCATTTCCAACCTAAACCGGAAAGCGATGTGGCCCTGGCCATGGGTATCTGCCGCATCCTCATTGAAAAGAACTACCTGGACCGCGAATTCATTGAAAAGTATACAGTAGGCTTCGATAAACTGGAACAAGAGATCATGTCCTGGTCGCCACCGCGAGTGGAAACGGAAACGGGCCTGGATTGGCATTCAGTGGAGACCCTCGCGGACCTATACGGTAAGTCCAAACTGGGCGCAACCCTGATGGGCATCGGTCTGCAAAAATCCATCAACGGCGCGGACTTAGTGCGGGCGGTTTCCTTTATCCCCGCCCTCCGGGGACTCCATAGGGGGTTCTTCTACAGCAACAGCGACGCCTTTTTTATCGATAATAACTATATCGCCGGTAATACCTTTTCAAATCTTCAACCTAAAACTGTTTCCCAGGTGGCCTTAAGCGAACTGGTCCGGGATGGCGCATTTAAATTCATCTTTATTTATGGGATGAACCCGGCCTTAACTTTGCCCCATCAATCGGCCTTTCGCCGCGGCCTCTCCAGGAACGACGTATTCGTAGTCGTTCACGATACCCACTGGTCGGAAACCACCGATTACGCCGATGTCATACTCCCTGCCCCTACATTTTTTGAAAAACAGGATATCGTAGTAACCTGGGTTCATCGTTATATCCGTCTCTCACCGCGAGTAATCGAACCGCTGGGCGAGAGCCGTGACGAAGTTTGGCTGATGCACGAACTGGCCCGAAAATTAGGGATCAAAGAACAATGGGTCCTGTCTGATCCCTGGAAAGAAGTGGAAAAAGCCTTTGACGGTGCACTGGCCAATGGAACTTTCCAGGATTTATTGGCAGGAAAAACACTGCTGCTAAAACTGAAACCACCGGATCGCTATAATACGCCTCCAGAGAAACTGGAGTTTTACTCTTCCCGGGCGCTGGAAATGGGAATCGCTCCTTTGCCCCGGCATTGCCCGGTAAAGCCGGGGGTGGGGGAATTTATGTTGCTCAACAGCGCCGTGCGCAATTATACCAATTCACAGTTTACCGAGTCTTACGGCCCTATTCCCGCGGTTGTAACGATTAACCCAACAGACGCCGCACGCTTACAGATCACGGGCAACAGCCGCGTGAAACTGGCCAATGACCTGGGCAGTGTAGAAGTAGACGTAGAAATTTCAGATGCCGTTCCAAAGGGAGTATTATGGATGCCGCGCCTTTCCATTTGCCTGGACGGCAAACCCATGAATGACTTGACATCGCCTCTTACCCAGGTCATCGCCAATGGCCCGACATTCAATTCAACCCTGGTTAAGATAATCGTTTAACTTCGACTCAACTCAACGATGTTTGGCGCTAGATCTTCATGGGCCTGGTTTTTTATCACCTGGCGGTATGAAAAATCTTCCATATTTGCTTGCTTTTTAGCATGTTCAATAGTCATACTCACCAAATTACCATCGCTGTCAAGCTCGATCAACGTGTTCTCATTTATATCTCTTGTTTCAACTATTTCTTTGTCTATAAAATTCACAAGAAGTGTATCGCTATCTTGAAAATATTTTATTTCCATTAATCCTCCTCTTTGAAAGAGCGATCAAAGAAAGCATTATGGATCGTCTCTCCATCTTCCAATATGACAACTCGAAGATACCTATTATCTGCTTCCGGAATTTTGGCCCATCTTCTGATGCGGCCGTCAGATTGAATTACTTCCTTGATCGGATTGTCAAATACAAATTGAATCCACTCAAATTTAATATCCATCCTATCGCTGCGCAGCCTGGTATATAGAAAATACTGGGTATACTTCATATCTATTTTACCTCTTTAACGGCGATAGCCAGGATAATTTTCTCATTTTTCATGATTTAAATATATCTTGAAATCCGTCAAAAGTCAAGTTAAAACAGGGAGATGAAAATTCGCCTCCACCGGCCCGGTCTCTTTATAAATTTTTTAATTGAAAAATCATTCGTATTCTGGTATAAATAGGGCATGGAAGACGCAAAAATACTTGTAATCGATGACGAAAAAAACATCCTGGAATCCATCAAGATGGTTCTAACCTATGAAAACTATCCCGTGGCCACCACCAATAACGGCCTGGACGGGATCGACCTGTTCCGCCAATTGAAACCCGATATCGTACTATTGGATGTCAAGATGCCCGGCTTCAACGGCATCGATGTGCTCAAACAATTGAAAGGGATCAGCGAATTTTCAGAAGTGATTATGATTTCCGGCCATTCGGGCATTGAAGAGGCGCTGGAAGCTGCCAAACTGGGCGCTTTTGATTTCCTGGAGAAACCCATTTCCAGGGACAAACTCATCCTCACTGTCCGCAATGCCATGGAAAAAGTCAACCTGCTCAAAGAAAACTTCAACCTCAAGAACCTCAGCGAAAAAAAATACGAACTCATCGGCGATTCCCCCGGGATGCAGGAACTGAGACAAACCATCCGCAAAGTGGCCCGGACCAACAGTACGGTTTTAATCACCGGCGAAAGCGGGACCGGCAAAGAATTGATCGCCCGGAACATTTATATGCTCTCCTCGCGCAAGAACCAACCCTTTGTCCAGGTCAATTGCGCCGCCATACCCGAAGAACTGATCGAAAGCGAGCTGTTCGGCCATGAAAAAGGTTCCTTTACCGGCGCTTATGAGAAAAAGATCGGCAAATTCGATCGCGCCCACAAAGGTAGTATCTTCCTCGATGAGGTCGGCGATTTGAGTTTAAAAGCCCAGGCCAAAGTCCTAAGAGTGCTGGAAGAAGGTGAAATCCAACGGGTCGGCTCGGAAGAGGTCAAACACATCGACGTGCGCGTCATCGCCGCAACCAATAAAAACCTCAAAGAAGAAATCAAAAAAGGCGCGTTTCGCGAAGATTTGTTTTTCCGCCTCAACGTGGTCCCGGTTCACTCGCCCGCCCTCAGGGAAAGAAGAGAAGATATCCCCCACCTGGTGGAACATTTTATCGATTATTTCTCAGAGGAAAATAACCTGAAAAGGAAAAATTTTTGCGAAAAAGTCATCCAATTATTCAAACAATATGAATGGAAAGGGAATGTCAGGGAATTGCGCAACCTGGTGGAAAGACTGCTGATTATGAGCGAAGGTAAAACTATCACCGAGAATGATCTTCCCGAATCCATGCGCAATAATAACGAAAAAAATCAGGCCTTTTCTTTCGGCGAGATGAAGCTCTGGAAGGATTTTAAGGCCCAATCCGAGAAATACTTTATCGAGGAAAAGCTGAAGTTGTATAATTATAATATAGCTAAAACCGCCCGGGAAATCGATTTACCCCGGAGCAACCTCTACAAAAAAATCGAAAGTAATGGTATAATCATACCTGAAAATTCGGAAGCAGATGAAGAATCGCTCCAGTCGTAATAGACTGGGGAGGAAAGTCCGGGCTCCACAGGGCAGGATGGTTCCTAACGGGAACTGCTCGCCGATAATAGGCGAGTAAGGATAGTGCCGCAGAGAATAGACTGCCAGGAGAAAGCGGTCTCGTACCCTTTCTCCTGGTAACGGTGAAAAGGTGAGGTAAGAGCTCACCGTCCGGGTTGGCGACAACCGGGACTGAGGTAAACCCCATCCGGAGCAAGACTAAATGAAAGGTGTTTGAGGCTGACCCGGCCGATACCTTTAGGTTAGCCGCTGGAGCAGTTAAGCAATTAACTGCCAAGATAAATGATTCTTCACGACAGAACCCGGCTTACAGTCTGCTTCCGGGTTTTCTTTTTTGGGGGATAAAAGTAAAGGGCAGGTGGACTTTCGAGCGGAACAAATACTGCCTCAAAAGCGACCCACCTGCCCAAACGGACCTCATTGTCGATGTCGTGCGGACATCGTTATATATATTACATCGTTTTTGAAAATTTTCAATTAATTTTTAAATTATTTTTTTTTCTTCCAGGTAATCCAGTACTATCCGCACTTCCTGGTCGATGGTCATGGTATCGGCATCGAGAATAATTTCAGGGTTCAAGGGTTCCTCATAAGGGGCGGAAATGCCCGTAAACTCCTTGATCTCGCCGTTCTTGGCCTTTTTGTAAAGCCCTTTGGGGTCCCGCTGTTCGCAAGTATCGATGGACGCTTTTACAAATATTTCGATAAACCGTCCGTCGCCGAGGAGTTTCCTGGCATTGTCCCTATCCTTGCGGTAAGGAGAAATAAAGGCGGTGGTGGTAATGACCCCGGCGTCGGCAAACAGTTTGCCCACCTCGGAAATCCGCCGGATATTCTCTTCCCGGTCTTCAGGAGAGAAGCCGAGATTTTTATTGAGCCCGTGCCGGATATTGTCGCCGTCCAGGACATAGGTCAGTTTTTCTTCCTGGTGGAGCCGGTAGGTTACTTCGTTGGCTACTGTCGATTTGCCGCTGGCGGACAGCCCGGTAAACCACAGAAGGACGCCTTTCTGTTTTAGAAGCGCTTCCCGATCTGCCAGGCTTACAGTGTGTTCGTGCCAGGTGATGTTGGTTGCTTTTTGTTTTGTCATGTCTGGTTAAAACCTCCAATTTTACATTTTGCATATCTTCGATTTCAATGGTTTTCGAAAAGGTATAACCATACCAGATTATCCGGTTAAATGCAAGGCTTGAATTTTAATTAAAAAAATGGTAACCTGATGTCCTTAAGAAATAGCGGGCAGCCGCGGGCTTTTATCCTTCGTGATTATTTAACGCGGACGCTCAAAAAATGGAGGTTTAGTATGAATGAAAAAGTCTATTTTATAAAGATGACGGATAACCAGGACGACGCCGTTATTTACCAGAAAGTTGAGCAGATTATTAAAGAAAAAGATTTGTTATCGTTTATCAAGGCCAAAGATATGGTGGCTGTCAAAACTCATTTCGGGGAAGTCAATACCAAGGGTTATGTCCGGCCCCAGTTTTTTAAAGCCCTGGGCAACCTGCTGAAAGCAAAAAACGCCCTGCCTTTTTTGACCGAAACGTCCACTCTTTACCGGGGAACACGGAGCAACGCCGTGGACCATATGCAACATGCCTACGCTCACGGGTTTACTTTCGAGAATACCGGTTTGCCTATCATAATGGCTGATGGTTTGTTGGGGGATGAAGAGATCGAGGTGGAGATTCCCGGGAAACATTATAAAAAAGTGGCCATTGCGTCCTTATTCGGGAGGATCCAGGCCGCAGTCATGGTATCTCATTTTACCGGCCACGTGCTGACAGGGTTCGGCGCCGCATTAAAGAATATGGGCATGGGCTGTTCCAGTCGCAAAGGAAAATTGATCCAGCATTCCACGGCCCAACCAGCTATAAAGATAAAGGTTTGTACCGGCTGTGGGGAATGCATCCAATGGTGCCCGGCAAATGCCATTTCCATGGTAGATGACAAATCCCGGATCGACAGTAAGAAATGTATCGGCTGCGGGGAATGCCTGGCGGTCTGCCGTTTTGATGCCGTGGTTTACAATTGGGGGGCAACCTACGATGATGTCCAGCAAAAAGTCGTGGAACACGCCATGGGCGTGGCCGCGGCCTGTAAAGGAAAGATACTGTATATTAATTTCCTCAATCGTATCACCAAGGATTGCGACTGTATGCAGAATAAATATGAAAAAATTGTCCCGGATGTCGGGGTATTGGTTTCATTTGATCCGGTGGCTATCGATGCTGCTTCCATTGACCTGGTAGAGCAAAAACTGGGTGGGAAACTTTCAAAGGTAGCCTTTAATGTTCCCAGCAGGGGACAAATCGACCATGCCAGGAAACTGGGTTTCGGCAATCCCGATTACGAATTGATCGACGTAGGCTGAAAAAGGAAATATTTATTAAAAGTTCTCTACTACCTCGGCGTCCTGGATATTCGCCTTGACGCTTTCAAAGCCTTTTTTACAGCCATCATAAGACGAATAACCTTCACCGCTGTCGCAAATCATTCGTCCATTTGACGCGATTAGTTTCCATCGGTATTCACCCTTTTTGTCTTTGTAAAACTCTACTTTCCCTTTTTTGTCTGCCATATTATTTCTCCTAATATTTTATTATTTAGAATTATATGGTAGACCATTAAAAACGGATTGTCAAGAGATTTTCTTGCAATTCCTTTTTGTTTGTGTTATAGGTTTCTTCTGACGACCCAATTTCCCAAAACTGGAGGATCGATGAATAAGTTACTTTATGCATTTTTGATTTTTGTTTGCTTTGGCAGTGTTGTCGGTTTTACCCAGGAAGTTAAACCGGCTTCCGGCAGCGTCAGTTCCGCCGGATCAGCGGCAATTCCCCTCCCTGAAATCGCATTCCAAAAGGTTTTCGCTGAACTCCATGTTAAAGGAACATTCGTACTCTATGATTTAAATAACGATAGCTACAGCGTTTACGACAAAGAACGGGCTGAAAAAGCGTTTCTACCTGCCTCAACTTTCAAGATTCTCAATTCCCTGATCGCCCTGGAAACAAAAGTTATTAAAGACCAGTGCGAAACCATCGAGTGGGACCGTAGAACATGGCGCTTCGATGAATGGAACCAGGACCAAACTTTACAAACCGCCTTCCGCAACTCCGTGGTCTGGGCTTACCAGGAACTGGCGCGCCGCATCGGCAAGAAACAAATGCAATATTGGGTGGATAAAGCCGATTACGGCAACAGGAATATCTCCGACCAAATCGATACCTTCTGGCTGGAAGGAGAACTACTGATTTCCGCCCGGCAGCAAGTGGAATTCCTGGAAAAATTATATAAAAACCAATTGCCTTTTTCAAAACGAAATATGGATATCGTCAAAGAGATCATGATGATCGAGCAAGGAGGAACATATATCCTGCGGGGAAAAACCGGTTGGGCCGCAAGAGTTTCGCCGCAAATCGGTTGGTTTGTCGGCTGGCTGGAAACTCCAAATAATGTCTACTTCTTTGCCCTTAATATCGATATCGTAAACAGAAAAGACGTTAACGCCCGCATTGACATCGCTAAAAGGGTCTTGCAGGTACATGATAAATAAATTCATTAAAGAACTAAAAGAACCGGGAAATAATTCAGGAAACTCTTACTGGTTTATCTTCCAGGGTGAAAAACTACTGGTGGAAATAACGAAAGACGATCGCTGTGACATCCCTTTACTTGACAATCCATCGGAACTAAACTTAACAACCACTGGAAAACAGTATTTGGGTAGGTATAATAATTGTCGTTGCTATTCCGCTGAAGTAACGGGCAACATGAACCCCCCGCAAAATATGGAATTTTGTACCTTGAGACAATTGTTTTACCGGATGGATAACGATTTGTTTTGGGCGGCGGGATACGCCTCTCAAATCGTTCTCTTTGAGCAAACGCACCAATATTGCGGACGCTGTGGAAGTAAAACCGAAGCGGCGGAGAACGAACGGGCCAAGATATGCCCCGAATGCCGATTGATAAATTATCCCAGGGTTTCCCCTTCCATGATCGTCGCCGTCATAAAAGAAGATAAAATCCTCCTGGCCAGGTCCCCCCGCTTTAAAGGAAGCTTTTACAGCGTACTGGCTGGGTTCGTGGAATCGGGAGAAACTCTGGAAGAATGCGTGATAAGAGAAGTGAAAGAAGAAACAAATATCGATTTGAAAAATATACGGTATTTCGGCAGCCAGCCCTGGCCGTTTCCTCATTCATTGATGGTTGGCTTTATCGCCGATTACGCCGGCGGCGAGTTATCCATCGATAAAAATGAAATTGTCGATGCCGGGTGGTTTTCCGTTGACAATTTACCGGGACTCCCAGGCAAAATCAGCATCGCCCGGCGCTTAATCGATTGGTTTATCGAAAATCGGTAGGGGCGAACCTATGTGTTCGCCTTAAATTTTTTCGGCGGAGAAGCGAAGAACAGGGAAATGAAGCCGATGGCGGCAATAACCGCGGCGCCGACAAAGGCCACAGTGTAACTTCCTGTTTTGTCTTTGATGATGCCGCCCACCAATGGCGCGGAAGCACCGAAAAGGGTAATGATGGGAATCATAAAACCCAGGAAATTCTGTATCTTTTCCGCGCCGTAATAATTTCCCAGCATGGTGAAAAGGCAAACGTAAACCAGGCCGAAACCGGCGCCCACCAAAATCGCATATAAATATATGCTGAATACAGTGGTGGCGTTAATGATCAAGATGCAGCCGGCAATGGTGAGAAGAAGTCCCCCCATGATAACGAACCGGGGTTCGATGCGGTCCCCCAGGACGCCGGAGAGCAATCTCCCGCCAATGCTGGCAAAGGCCAGGATACCCAGCGATAATGCGGCGGTTTCATTGGGAACGCCGAGGTCCATCAGGTGAATGACGCCGTGACCGATACAGAGATAAAACCCGACAAATTGCCCGATGGCTGCCAGGATAATAATCCACAGCGGCGCTGTTTTAAAGGCCTCTTTCAATGTCCACGATTCCTGCGTTTGGTATACCCGTTTTACTCTTTTTTCTTCAACTCCTTTATCATGAGGTTGCTGCTCAATCCCGTCGGGCGCCTGTCCCAGTTCCGCGGGGTTGTTCCTGACAAAAAGCGCGGCCACCACCGTTGTTACCGCTGCCAGGGCCGCCATGCAGACCCAGGACAGTTTCCAGTTTCCCTTAGTGGTTTCGATGAGTTTATTCACCAGGGGCGCGGAAACGATACCGCCAACCCCGCCGGCCGTTAATACAATGGCCGTGGCCAGGGCGCGTTTGCGTTGAAACCAGCGCGTAATGATTGTCTGGATCGGCAGCACCGTAGCAAAAGCAAAACCTGTTCCGATAATCAACCCGAAGAAAAGAAGATAGCCCACGGGGGTTTGTCCCCACAGCGCCATGAGCAATGCCCCGGCAGTGACGCCGGCCATTCCCAGGGAGAGGGTAAACCGCTCGCCTTTTTTGTTGGTTACCACGGCAGCCAGCGCCGAACCGAGTCCCACCAGCAAATAGGCCGCCGCAAATCCGGCCCCGAAAAGGGAGCGGGACATATTCATCAGTTTGGCCATGTACGTATTGGCAATGTTGCCGCCGTACAATGCAATGGCGGCCGCCAGGTAAAGAAGAAACAACACTGCCACCAATTTCCATCCGTAAAATTTAGGTTTTGTCATAATTTCCCCTTTCGCCTGCTTATTTCTTAACCGGTACGTAAAAGCATGCCTTGGGCGAATCTACCAGGCCTTTCTTTTTTAAATCCTTGATGGTTTTGGAAACCGCTTCCTTGTCAATGCCGACCACTTCGGCGATATCGCCTGCCTTCATGGGTTTGCCAATCTTTTTCATTACATCCAGGATGACTTGCTCTTGATCTGCCATATTTTCCTCCTTTAATTAATGGGGGCCCACGGAACACACGGAATACACTGAAGGGTAAAAAAGATTGATGAAAAAAATCCGTGTAATCCGTGTAATCTGTGGACCGGTTTTTTATATTCAATTTTGAAGTTTCATAATAGCAGAAAGGTTTATCTTAGTCAAAGATCGGAAGAGCACAC
>JAUPLE010000639.1 GCA_030837085.1 Acidobacteriota bacterium
CTAGAAGCGGGAGGTGGCGCATGGGAGAATCAAGGCCGCGGATTTGTTTGGCCACATCATACCCGCTGAGCCCGGGCAATTGAATATCGATAATAGCCAGATCGAATGGGTCGCCTTCGCAATAGCTATTCTCAATAACCCCGACGACGTTATCCGGCCTGGAAAACTGTACCACCCGCATTTTTGCCAGTTCCAGCGCATGGGCTAAAATATCCAGGTTAATAAGATTATCGTCCAGGATCAATACTTTTTTCCTTGCTAAAAATTGACGGGGGGGTTCGATGCCCGGTAATTTTTCGGATTTATCCAGCCAGGCTGTAAAATGAAAGGTGCTGCCCCTGCCTACCTCGCTTTCCGCCCAGATATTTCCACCCATCATGACCGCGATCTGTTTGCAAATAGCCAGGCCCAGGCCAGTACCTCCATACTTGCGCGTAATGGAATTGTCGCCTTGTTGAAAAACATCGAAGATCATCCCCAATTTTTCCGCGGGGATACCGATGCCCGTATCCCGGACCTTGATATGCAGTTTTATGCGCTGTTCCTCTTCCTCTTCCACTTCCAACGCCAGTTCGATTTCCCCTTTTTCCGTAAATTTAACAGCGTTGCCAACCAGGTTTATCAATACCTGTCGAAACCTTCCGGCATCACTTTTGACATAGGCAGACACATCATCCCCGATGCGGCAAAACAACTCCACCGGTTTCCCGCTGAGCCTGGGCGTAACAATGTCACAAACGTCGAAAGCGGTTAATTCCGGATCGAAATCCACGGGGTCGAAGGAGAGTTCCCCGGCCTCTATTTTTGAGAAATCCAGGATATCGTTCAACAGGGCAATCAAGGCTTCACCGCTGTGGCTGATGGTCTTAACATAATCCAGTTGCTCATCGGTCAACGGGGTTTCCATCAGCATTTCAGTAAACCCGATCACGCCGTTCATGGGCGTCCTGATTTCGTGGCTCATGCGGGCTAAGAATTCACTTTTGAATTGATTGGCCCGTTCCGCGGCTTTCTCCGCCTCAGTCAGGTCACGGGTCCGTTCTTCCACCATTCGCTCCAGTTCCGCCTCCCGATTTTTCATCTGTCTTACCCGCAAACCATATAAACCGAGTCCCAAAATCAGGGCCGAAAGCCCCACCAAAAAATAAAACCACACGGTTTGATAAAAATAGGGCTGCAAATAAAAATCGATATAAGCGCCTTCCCTGTTCCACAAGCCATCATTATTGCAGGCCATTACCCTGAAGCGGTAATCGCCGGGAGGGATATTGGTAAAATAAGCGACGCGGCGGGTATCTGTTTCTACCCAGTCGTCGTTAAATCCTTCCAGGCGATAGCGAAATTTCACTTTTTTGGGAACGATGAAGCTGAGGGCCGTATACTGAACCTCGAATCCTTTCGTACCTCGCTCCAGGTGAATTTTCTTACCGGGGGCAAACGGTATGTTGCGGCCATTAATAAGGATATCCTCGATAACCACCGGCGGTGGGAGTTTATTCAATTCGATATTCCCGGGATCAATGATAACCAAACCCTTCAAAGTAGGGAAACAGAGTTTGCCGTCCCGGGTTTTACATCCTGCCGGTGAATTGCCCCCGTTGCATTCGCTGCTTTTCATGCCATCGGTTTGATCATAGGAAACACATTGAATCAGGCGTATTTTGCCTTCGGCAAAATCATCCAGTTGTTTTTTGTTGACGGCAAATATACCTTTATTGCAACTCATCCAGAGATTGTCGTTTTGATCTTCCAGTATCTGGTAAACCGTATCGTTAAACAATCCTTCTTTGGTGGTGTAAGCGGTGAGTTTATTATTTTTCCAGCGGTTAAGACCGCCGTCGTAGGTACCGGCCCAAATCGTGCCTTCACTATCCTCATGAATGGATAATACATTATTATTGGAGAGTCCGTTTTGAGCATTTAGGTTGGTCAATTTATTATTCTGCCAATAAAAAAGTCCACGGCCGACAGCGCCCATCCACATTCCGCCTTTTTTATCTTCGTGGAAAGCCTTTACATTATTGATTGCCAGATTGCTGCTTATGGAGTCGGTGATAATTCTCCCATCTTTTAACCGGTTAATTCCTCCCCCCAGGGTGCCGACCCAGATGACACCCCGGCTGTCGACGCCGATCGCAGTGATCACATTATCGAACAACCCGTCTTTGGTAGTGAAAGCGGTAAATTTACCCTCTTTAAAGCAATAAAGTCCCTGGCCGAAAGTACCGATCCAGGTGTTTCCCTTTTTATCTTCGTGGATGGAGGATAGTTGTTCGCTGGGCAAGCCATCTTTGATAGTAAAGATGCTGGATTTTCCATTTTGCCAACGGATAAGCCCGCACTTTTTCACTCCCAGCCACAGGGCCCCGTGGGAGTCCTCATAGACCGTTGATAAATCATCGCAAGATAAACCTTCTACCGGTGTTAATGTCGTCAATTTACCATCCCGGAAGCGGTTCAAGCCGGTCCCGGCCCCAACCCATAGGCTGCCTTCCCGGTCCTCGAAAATACAGTATACAACGTCATCGGTTAAGCCTGACCGGCTGGTGAAAGCAGCGAATTTCCCATTGCTCCGGCGATTAAGCCCCTTGCTGTGTGTACCGATCCAGAGATTCCCCTCTCGGTCTTCAAAGATACAATTAATGTAATTGCCGGACAAGCCGTCTTTGGTAGAATAGGTGATAAATTTCCCGTCCTGCAAACAACATATCCCTTCCTGGGTTCCGATCCAGAGGTTCCCTTGCCGATCCTCATAAATTGAATTGATTATATTGCCGGGCAAGCCGTCTTTCGTGGTATAACAGGATATTTTCTCATCTTTCCAGTGGTAAAGACCGGTTCCACGGGTACCGAGCCAGAGCCCTCCCCGGCGGTCTTCGTAGATACTGTTTATGTCTACAGGGATTCCATCTTTCGCGGTATAAGAAATGAAGGTTTCATCTTTAAAATGACTGATCCCATTTCGGCAGGCAATCCAGGGTACTCCCCGGCTATCTCCGCAGATAGCTCTGACAACGTTGCAGGCTAATCCATCTTGAGCTTTATAAAGGGTAAATTCCCCGTTTTTGAAACGGGTAATCCCCTTGCCGGAGCCGATCCACAAGTTCCCCTGGCGGTCCTCGTACAGCGCGGTAATCTCGTTCCCTTCAAGTTCAGGAGTATTCCCTTTATCGAAAATCCTAAACCTGGCCCCATCGAAACGCGCCAGCCCCTCCTGGGTTCCCAGCCAGATATAGCCGTCCCGTGTTTGTACTGCCGCGGTTATGGTAGCCTGCGGCAAGTCGTCGCCGGCCAGCCATACATCATGCACATATTGACCGATGGTTTTATTCGGGTCCAGGGCAAATGTATGACTTACCGGGCTGATTAAAAGGAAACAAAGCAGTAATTTCAGGAGGCTCCTTTTTTTCATTGCCCCTATATTTTACTCAATCCGGCTCTTTTTTGCAAATCCCAGGCAATAAAAATAGGGAATGCCCGGCGTCCCGGCATAGGACTCTAGTCCCTTCGTCCCGATGCGCAGGGGAGAAAAACAATATATGAAATCCCACTTTGTCCTGTTTATAAAAAATATCAAGGAAAAAAGCTTGTAATAATAAACGATAAGTAGTATGATACTCTTTGCAATAATTAAGCATGTGGATTTTCGAGCACCCTTTATCGCATTTAAGGAGTAAGTATAATGAGTCTAAAACGGTTGTCCAAACTAAAAATACCCGGTCTCAAAATGCCCAGGGTAAAAATGCCGCAATTGAAAATCGGCAATTCAGTGGCCAGGGTTCCTATTGTACAGGGCGGCATGGGCGTCGGTATTTCGCTTGCCGGGTTGGCTTCGGCTGTCGCCAACGAAGGCGGCATCGGTGTTATTGCCGCCAATGCCATCGGCATGCTGGAACCGGATTACTATACCAACGGCAAAGAGGCGGATAAACGGGCGCTGCGAAAGCAAATAAAAAAAGCACGAAGCCTGAGCAATGGCATCATCGGCGTGAATATCATGGTGGCGGTCAATGATTTCCACGATCTGCTGCAGGTTGCCATTGAAGAGAAAATAGATATCGTTTTCCTGGGTGCGGGGCTTCCGCTTAAAGGAATCCCCATCGCCGAGATCAGGGAAGCCGGCGTTAAAGTGGCTCCTATTGTCAGCTCGGCCAGGGCCGCCAGGTTAATCTTTTCATACTGGCAGAAAAATTATTTCACCGTACCTGATGCAGTGGTGGTGGAAGGTCCCAAGGCCGGGGGACACCTGGGATTTAAAGAAATAGAGATCGATGACCCGGGCTATGCCCTGGAAAATTTAATTCCCGCCGTGGTGGCAGAGGTCAAAACGTTTGAAGCGCAATGCAATAAAACCATTCCCGTGATTGCTGCCGGTGGGATATTCAATGGTGAAGATATTTTCAAATTCTTTGAACTTGGCGCCAGTGGAGTTCAAATGGCCACGCGGTTTGTTGCTACCCATGAGTGCGATGCCGATAAGAAATTCAAAAAAACATATGTCAATTGTAAAGAAGAAGATATCGTGATCATTAAAAGCCCGGTGGGGCTTCCCGGCAGGGCTATAAAGAATAATTTTCTCAATGAAGTGGATGCCGGTAGTCGAAAAGTATTTCGCTGTCCCTGGCGCTGCCTTGAAAGCTGCAATGCCAAAAACGCCAAATATTGTATTTCCGAAGCATTGGACAATGCCAGGAAAGGGAAACTCGCCAACGGATTCGCTTTTGCCGGTTCGAATGCTTACAGGGTTGAGAAAATTGTCCATGTTGACACCCTGGTGAAACAACTGAAAAAAGAATATTTTAAGATGGTGGAGCATGGGACGGTTCATTTGCGAACAGAATTTGAAGAAGCGCTGAAAAACTTCATAGCGTTAAGAGATCAGTATATTGAAACAGCCAGGAAAAGTGTGAGTTCTCTAAAATCGGAATTGGGTGAAATATTGGAAAAAGGGGCGGTGGCTTTCCAGGAAGAATACAAGAATGTCATGGTAAAACTTGACGCATTGAAAGACGAATACGCCAACCGTTTAACCAGGGTTAACGATTTGAAGGAACAGTTATCGAGATTCCTGGACACTTCAATGTTAAAGTTGCCGGCACTGGCTGGTTGAGATTTACAGTCCCTCTGAAAAGGATGGGGACAGGCAAAAAATATTCCTCCCGGCATATATATTAATCCTGCCTGCCTACATTTTATGCTTGATTGAGTTTATATCGATCCTTTGAGGGGTTATATCAGCTCATTTTGCTATTATTCCCCCTTTCAGGGTTCCGGCATCCTATCTTTAAGACCCTGAATCAACCCTATTTACTTTTGTACTATCCCTTTTTGCTATTGTATCACTCCTTCTTACTATTATTTCATACCTTCGAGCCCCTGTATCACCTCTTAAAAAAGTTTCCAGGAAAAATTTTAGGGGTGGCATCGATCCTAAAAGGATTGATACCGATCCTTTGGGAATCGAATTAACCTCTTTGAGGATTGAGATATATCCTTTTAGGAGTAAAAAAAGAAACCCCGGAGGGATGATATAATACCTTCGGGAGGTGATATAAGAGTTGAAAGGATTGATCTTGGAGCTTAAAGGATTCGATTAATATTTCTAGGGGTTGGTATAGAGGCTTGAAGGGATTTTTTGCCTGTCCCGAATGTCGCTAAGATAAGGCTATAAATATTCATGTAATGTGGCCGCTGATTTTTTATTATCAAGCCTTTGGCGTGCGGAATTCTTTTGAGGAGCCTTAACCCTTACAGGATTAATTTCCGTGGTGCTATGGCAACCATTAGGCAGTGGCTACCTATATTACCTTCGATAGAAGCTGAATGTGAAAAAGAAAAATTTATAGAGGCTCTTCTTAAAATCCTGGCCAAAGACACGGTA
>JAUPLE010000067.1 GCA_030837085.1 Acidobacteriota bacterium
CCTCACCCCTTCCCAGACTTTCCTCACCGCTTCCCGAAGTTTCCTCACCCCTTCCCAGACTTTCCTCACCGCTCCCCGAAGTTTCCTCACCCCTTCCCAGAGTTTCCTCACCTCTTCCCAGAGTTTCCTCACCGCTTCCCAGAGTCTCCTCACCTCTTCCCAGAGTTTCCTCACCTCTTCCCAGAGTGTGCTCAGTGCGGCAACCAATTTGGTTTAGTTTCAGGATACTTCGTTTTATCCATATTCTTTAGCCATAATCATTTCTCTCAGTCACTCCGTTCTGTCCCTGTTTAACAAAGGTGATTTTTGGCTTGAGAATAATTATTAGTGATGCTATCGGGACATTTTTCAGTCCCTCCTCGGTTTGATAAATTTTGTCCACAAAAGCATCCGGGCCATAAGGATGAAAAAACTTTTTGCCTGGGCCTAAATCACATTATGAGCCGCTAAGGACGCGAAGGGGCGCGAAAAAAAACTTTAATTTTGTTGGAAATGGTATTGACTTTCTTTCCCAGGGTGTGGTATGTATTTTTCTTCCGGTGGAATCGGCCATGTTTAAAATGAGAACATCCGGGTTGGCAAGGCGAAATGAGGTAAGGTAAAGCCCAAAGAGCGGAAGCCTGATGACAGTAATTCAGCAAATTCGACAAAAGATCATCGATCGGTCTACAGACAATGAGATGGATTAAGGGCGGATATATGATTTGCGAATTTTATGGCAGGCACTTGAAGGAACAGGCTCGCCCGCCGCCAGCTCTTCCATAAATCATTTAACTAATGTATAGCTCTCATCCGGGTCTGCCTTTTGCTTAAACGGGGATGAGAGGACGGGATGTTTCACTATTTTTTAAAATAAAATATAAAAAAAGTAAAAAGAGGAGAAATACTATGGATAATAACAAAAAAACCTATATCATCAATATTGATGGGCTTCCGGGGCAGTATCTCGATATCAAGGATAAAAATGGTGAGTACCTCATGAAATATATACGGGAATTTGCAGGGGAAGGAGTGCGTTTTCTGAGTTGCACCAGTATTTTACCCGCGGTTACGGCATGCAATCATACCACCATTGTAACCTCGACTTCTCCGGGTACTTCGGGAGTCTATAATGTCGGCTCCTATTATAAAGGGCTGGACAAACAGTTCAAACCGATATGCCTGGACTATGCACCAGCCAATATCCTGGCAAAAACACTGATGGAAACCTATAAAGAACACAATCTTAAAACCGCAGTAGTCAGCGGCAAAGGCTGGGTAGGCAGGATGCTCAGTGGAAGCAGCGACATCCTGGTGGTAGGTGATCTTGGAAAAGAAGAGATTTATAATTCCATCAAACCTGATTACTGGGAACCACCCACTCCTTATATCTATGGAGGTGAGCTTGATAGAGAAGACCAGGCTTTTCCACCCCGTGTTTACGTGGGCGAGTACGACGATGGCTCGAAAAAGTATGACCGGGCCGATGAACTCCTGGAGCGTCATTATACTGAGATAAAAATCAATGGGAAACACTATATCACATTACCTTTATTGCATTGTGGGATCGCACCCGGAAGCGAGTGGATTATGAAAATGAGCAAGGAGGTAATCAAACGGGATAACCCTGATTTTATGTATATTCTTTTTTCTACCATCGATATGGGGGGACACTCCTATGGCAGCCTGTGTGACCCGGAAAGCCTCAATCTCATCGACAATATGGATGCAAAAGCGGATGTGGCACGGGATATCGATGGAAAAATTAAATCACTGATCGATTTCATCAGGGACACTAACCCGGACTCCCAGATCATTATTACCTCCGATCATGGCATGAGCACCACAGGTACCGGGGAAAACCTGAAACTCCAGGTTTACAAAACCTTAGCCAGGAATAGTCATGTATTGCCCTATTATCTGGGTATTATTTACAGGCTCTATTCTATGGGAATGCTTTGTGTCAACCTTACGGACGTACATTTTTTTATTAAAAATGCCGCCCCTGAAAAACAAGAACAACTGGTACACTTTTTGGAAACCCTGATAAAACGCTTAAGAGAAGAAAATAAAGAGCTCAATTCTATAATCGGGCAACAGGGTTTAAAAAGCGACTATAGCAAGTATTCCATCGACATCCGGGCGATACTAAAAGAAAAAGGCTTCAGGATGCGGGCTTATACCGGGAATGGCAGCGGTGATTATGATTGGGCATTGGTAGAAGGCCCCAATGGATATATTTTTAATGTAGGAACCGCCGCTACCCGAACTGCTATGGTGGAAAAAATGAAAAAAGCCCTATACGAATACAATATCAGCCACCGTATGCCTATCTGGGAAATCCTGGACCAACGGGATCAAAAAGAGAGCATCAATCGCAAAATCGCCCGCCCCTTCAACCTCTATAATGAAGATATTATCAAATATGGAAAAAGTGACTTAATCTGGCCGGATTTTTTCTTGTTTCTGGACCGAAACCACACCTTTACCCTCTATGAAGATATTATTACAGGTGGTTTTATTGCAGGAAAAATGAAACCGGAAAATTATCCGGATGAAAAGATCGATTTCACTGTCCCGGCTGCACCAGGAATTCATGGCACTTACCAGGACCAGCATGTCCCATTGGTTTTTTTGGGAAAAGGCATCAAACGGGGTTTTATTAGTGAACGATCGGTTACCACCCGCGATATCGCCCCCACTATACTGGGTTTAAATGGTTGGTCCAAGGATGAAATGCCGAAAATGGAAGGTGA
>JAUPLE010000640.1 GCA_030837085.1 Acidobacteriota bacterium
GCCATATCCAGGGTGCTGCTGCTGCTGCCCATATCATAGGTTTGTACTTTACCTTCCTTGATAACTTCTGCCGTGGCTTTTTCCAGCTTTTCACCCATTTCCTTTTCGCCCAACCAGTCCAGCATCATTTTCGCTGCCAGGATGGTAGCAATGGGATTTACCTTGTATTGGCCGGCATATTTGGGGGCAGAACCATGGGTCGGTTCAAATACCGCCAGCTTTTCCCCGATATTTCCCGAACAACCAAATCCAAGACCGCCTACCATCTGGGCGCAAAGATCGGAAATGATATCGCCGTACAGGTTGGGGGCCACCAGGACGTCATAATTAAAGGGGTTCTTCAAGAGCCACATACACATGGCGTCGATGTTGGCGTCATCCATCTTAATCTCCGGGTATTCTTTAGCGATTTCCTTTGCCGCTTCAAGGAACAATCCGTCCGTCGCTCTTACGACATTGGCTTTGTGGACGACAGTGACTTTTTTCCGACCGAATTTTCGGGCAAAATCAAAAGCCGCCCGGATAATTCTTTCCGATCCTTTTTTGGTATTGATTTTCGTGGAAATAGCATACTGGTCGCCGGGGATGTCTTTGAAAGGCGCAAAGTTCTTGGATAATTTCATCAGGCAGTCTGCAAGTTCCGGCGGAACAGTGGTGAATTCAACACCGGCATATAGGTCTTCGGTGTTTTCACGGAATACTACCAGGTCAATGCCTTCTTTGAAATTGAGGGGGTTGCCGGGGTATGCTTTGCAGGGGCGTAAGCAAATGTACAGATCGAACAATTGGCGCATGCGTACTATGGGAGAACGGTAAACCAATCCCTTGCCTTTAAGCTCGGGGATGAGTTCGGCCTCAGCGGCTTTAACAGGTTTGGAAGTGATAGCGCCGAATAATGCGGCATCGACATTTTTAAGCAAATCGATTGTTCGTTGGGGAAAGGCGTCCCCTTCCGTGCACCAGAACTGCCAGCCGATATCACCGTGGATATACTCGGCGGGCAGGTTCAGTTTATCCAGGATAATTTTGGCGGCCTCGAGGACTTCGATCCCGATTCCATCCCCGGGCAACCACGCGATACGGTACTTTTTTTCATTCATAATTATTCCTCCTTTTAGCATGTATAGTGATTAATTTTTATCGGAAGTATATTTTATAGGAAAGACTTTTAAGAGTCAATACTTACCAGGTAGAGAGAATGGAAATGGTGCAGGCTCTAATGTCGCCGTCTTTGTCCCCACCCATGTTTTGAACCAGACCGAGCTTCGCTCCTCGGACCTGGCGTTCGCCAGCTTCACCGCGCAGTTGGGTAATGATCTCTGCTGCCTGCAAAAGTCCTGACGCCCCCACGGGGTGACCACGGCTTAATAATCCACCGGATACATTCACGGGTAAGCGGCCGCCAAGTTTTGTATGACCTTCCTCTACCAGTTTCCCTCCCTGTCCCACCGGGCAGAATCCCAATGCTTCGTAATCCATAATTTCCGTAATGGTGAATGCGTCATGACACTCTACGACATGCAGGTCCCCCGGGCCGATCCCGGCCTTTTCATAGGCAAGATGCGCCGCCCGGCGGACAGTATCGAAACCTGCCAGGTTCGGGGGATTGGCGTAATCGCCGGTGGCCAAAACGGTTGCTTCGATATTCACTGCCCGGCCCAGGCGTTTGGCCAGCGCAGGCGAGCAAACCACAACTGCTGCGGCGCCGTCGGCAATCGGACAGCATTGCAAACGTGTCAATGGGTCGGCCACCATGGGTGAAGCCAACACCTCTTCCACGGTAACGGGTTCCCGGAACTGCGCCAATGGATTGAATTGCGCATGACAGCGATTTTTTACCGCCACCAACGCCAACTGTTTTTCCGTTGCGCCGAATTCTTCCATATAACGCCGCGCCCGCATGCCAAATGTGGCTGGCGCCGCTAATCCCAGCAGCGTATCCAATTCATCGAGCCCCGCATCCACCAACCCGGCATTTTTTACGTACATTTTTTCTGATGAAGCCGCCAGCACTACCTCTGCCTGGCCGGCGGCTATCATATTATATGCTAAGTACAAAGCTGTGGAACCTGATGTACAAGCATTTTCAACGTTGATTACCGGCACCCGGTTGATTCCTACCTCCCAGAAAACATTCTGACCAATGGTATTGGCGCCGAACAAACGGCCGGCAAGGACATTGCCGAAAAAACAAGCATCCACTTGCCCTGGTTTAATCCCCGCGTCTTTAATGGCCAGGTAGACGGCTTCGGTCGCCATGTCGATTACTGACCGTTCCAGGTGCTTACCGCAGGGAATCATCCCCAATCCTACAATTGCCGCCAATGCGTTTGCCATATTATTCCCCCTCTTATATTTTCCCAGGATCGCTCATGACCGGCATAGGAGTAAAATAAGGTCTTAGACATGGAGAACCATTAATATCAACCCCCAGGGTATTCACTGCCAAACGCACCGGCAGACCAATGCGCAGTTTATCCAAAGTCGCGGGATCGAATAGACTAAATATAAAAAGGCCTGTTTCTTTTAGAATTACATACCCGACACCGTAAGGTTGGGGTAATCCCAGGGGCGCTTTTTTTCGTACTATGGTGAAACTGTATATGGATCCTTCAGACCCCACCCTGGTTTCCTTCAGCGGGCCCAGGCAGGCGCGGCAATATTTGGGGCGGGGAAAATAATATGCGTTGCATACCGGGCAGAATCCCCCCAGCAGCGCCGGCGGCTCATCATCATACGGCGGCAGTGTAAAAATTCCCGGCATTACCGGCGGGATATGGTTTATTATTTTCATTTTTTTAATTTATAACCTGCTTTTTCGCGGTCCCAGGTATCTTTGGTAATCCCTTGTTCCCGCAGCCGGTATTTCTCTACCCGTTCGGTTGGGGTTTTGGGGAGTTCATCCATAAAGTGGACATAACGGGGGATCATAAAATGGGCCATTTTCTTTTCGCAATAGGCCATTAGTTCTTCGGGTTTGAGTGTATGCCCGGGCTTCAGTTTCAAGCAAATCATGACCTCGTCGTCCCCCATTTCCGATATAGCGGCCACCGCGGCCGATTCCAGCACCGCGGGATGGGTATTGATGATTTTTTCCACTTCGTAAGATGAAATGTTCTCACCGCGGCGCCGGAGCGCATCTTTTTTCCGGTCTACAAAATGGAAATAGCCATCTTCATCATAGTACAATATATCACCTGTATGAAACCAGAGGTCTTTCCAGGCTTCGATGGTTTTTTCCGGCATGTTGTAGTATTCAATGAGCATGCAGTTGGGTTTTAGGTGGCGGACCAGTAGTTCACCCGGGATGTGGGAATCCACCTCCAGGCCATTATCATCCACCACCTTTACTATATAATCCGGTAGGGGCCTGCCGCATGTAGCGGGTTTGCGAATCCTGAGGGTATTCATTAAGGGGATGCCGATCTCGCTCATTCCATAGCCTTCGATGAGGGTAACTCCGAAACGTTTTTCAATTGCCTCAAATAGGGCCATGGGCGCTTCTCCGCCCAGCATGGCCCGTAATGGATTGTCTGCATCATCCGGCTTTGGGGCCATCTTGAAGAGGATCGACAGTATTGCGCCGATGTAATTGAATTCCGTGCAGCCGTATTTTTTTATATCATCCCAGAAACATCTGGCGCTGAAGCGTTCTCGCAGCGCCATGCGCGCGCCGCTCATCAGGGCCGGGATCGTGGAAAGCACCTGGGCATTGCCGTGAAATAGCGGGAGAACCGTATATAGGCAGTCTTTTTCCGTATATTCTAATGCATCGATGACAATCTCTCCCATGTGAATCGCATAGTTATGGGGCATCAGGGCTCCTTTGGAAGGACCTGTGGTGCCGGAAGTATACATGATTGCAAAGGGATCGGTCCATTTGACCACAGCCGGTGTATACGCGCCGTCATTGTTCATCACTTCCCGGTAATCGAATGTGGGCCTGTTAATTTTCGGCAAACTTTCCTCCTGTTTTTTCAGCACCACTACCTTTTCGATTTTAAGAAAATAATTCATAAGGGGGACTACACGGTCCAGGAACGGCGATTCCACTACCATGAAGCTGCAATCGGATTGATTGATTATATAAGACAGGAGACTTCCGCGATGGGAAGTGTTGATAGGCACCTCGATGGCGCCCAATTTGCATAGGCCGAACCAGGTGAATAGGAATTCCGGCCGGTTCCCCATTACAATGGCGACTTTATCTCCTTTGCCGACCCCCAGGCGCTGGAGCCCTGCCGCGGCTTTGTCCGACTCCCGGTCCAGGTCCAGGAACCCAAATGGTTTGTCATTAAAACGAAAGAATTCTCGGTTACCGTATTGTTGTGCTTTTTTCTTGAGCAATTGGTGGATCGTCCGGTCATGTATGTCGATGGCTTTCGTCATTATTCACCTCCCTTTTCAGGGCAAAAATAGCCGCACCAAGACACAAAAAAATATTTATTTCACCCATGGGAAGTATTTTAAATCAAAAAAAAAGGAATTTCAATGGGGGAGGTTCCCGCTTATTTTTCCTTCTTTCTTCATTTTAGCGATCTCTTTTACTGCATTTATAGTAGTTTCGATATCTTCTTCCGTATTGAAAGGGCCGATACCGAACCTGACGGCGCCGTGGATTGTAGATGTTCCCAACTGTTCATGGATAAGGGGGGCGCAGTGGAGACCGGTCCTGCAGGCGATATTATAATCGACATCCAGGAAGGTGCCGACGTCCTGCGCTTCAAGTCCTTCCACGTTAAAAAGGAAAATGCCGATATGATCGGACAGGTCGTCCATGCAGTAGAGAATGACTCCTTCGGTATCTTCCAGGCCGTCCCTGAGCATGGTAGTGAGTTTCATTTCGTGGTTATGGATATTCTCGATCCCTTTTTCTTCGAGCCATTTGACGCCGGCGTGGAGTCCGGCCACGCCGACGGAATTCAAGGTGCCGTATTCAAGCCTGTAGGGATATTCGTCGAGGTGAGTCTTGACGGCGGAACGAACGCCGGTGCCGCCTGCCCGGGTGAACTTGATATCGATGCCGTCTTTTACGTAAAGACCGCCGATGCCGGTGGGGCCAAGGAGTGATTTGTGCCCGGTAAACACGACGATGTCCACGAATTGATCTTCGATATCGATGGGGACCTTGCCGGCGGATTGAGATGCGTCGATGACAAAAGGGATGCCATGTTCTTTGCAGTATTTACCGATCTCTTTGATGGGTTGAACGGTGCCGATGACATTGGATGCGTGGTTGACAATCACCAGTTTGGTGTTCTTTTTAAATTTTTTGGGGAAATCCTCGGGATCGACAAATCCATCGCCGTCTACCGGTATGTAGTCCACTTCGACGCCGTCGTATTCGCTTTTGTGATAGAGGGGCCGCAGTACGGAGTTGTGTTCAAGGAGGGTAGTAATGGCATGGTCGCCTTCCTGTAACATCCCATTTATAACCAGGTTTAGTGCATCGGTGGAATTGTATGAAAAACAGAGCCTGTTGAAATCTTTGCCATTGAAGAATTTTGTCAACTGTTTACGGGTATTTTCGATTATTTCCCCGGACTCCATGCACAGGTCGTAGCCTGAGCGTCCGGGGTTTACCCCGAAACTCCGGTAATAGTAGTCCATAAATTTATAAACTTCTTCGGGCTTTGGGAATGTTGTTGCACCGTTATCCAGGTAGATGAGTTTATCCATTTTATACCTCGTATTATTTCAATTTTGTAATCAATGAGGAAGGATTATAGCGGTTATTTTTTTTTTAGTCAAGTAAATTTTTTTTGGTAATCCGCCTCACCCCTTCCCAGAGTTTCCTCACCCCTTCCCAAAGTTTCCTCACCGCTTCCCAGAGTTTCCTCACCCCTTCCCAAAGTTTCCTCACTACTTCCCAGACTATCCTCACCGCTTCCCAGAGTTTCCTCACTGCTTCCCAGAGTTTCCTCACCTCTTCCCAAAGTTTCCTCACCTCTTCCCAGACTATCCTCACCGCTTCCCAGAGTTTCCTCACCTCTTCCCAGACTATCC
>JAUPLE010000641.1 GCA_030837085.1 Acidobacteriota bacterium
ATCGACCTGCGTACTTTCCAAACTACCGGCCATCCCGTATATGCCATTGCCGACGGCTGTATCGTTCGCTTGCGCATGGTGAAAACCGGGAGCGGCAAAAGCCTCTATTTGAAACATGCGGACGGGAATACCTCTGTTTATTTTCACCTGGATAGGTTTGAGAAAAACCTCGAAACCCTGGTCAAACAGGTTCAGCAGTCCAAAGGCGTTAAATACTTCGGCGATTTTTATCCCCAGGAACCTCTGTGCTATAAACAGGGACAGGTGATTGCGTATTCCGGGGAAACCGGGTACGGGTTTCCCCATCTTCACCTGGAAATCAAGGACCCCGGGCAATTTTCCCTTAATCCCTTTCAATTTTTGGAGTTGCCCTCCCGCGATAAGAATACGCCGGTATTAAAAGGGGTATTCTTGAGGAATAGGGGCGCCTCCCCCATAAACGGCGAGATCGGGGAATTTTATTTCCCCTTCAAGAGGGATAAATACAATCATTATACCGCACCCCGGCCTTTGATTATCACCGGCCCCTTTGACCTTGTTTTGAATACCCGGGATATCACCGACAGCCGCCGGTACGCTGCGCCCTATGAAATCTCCGCCGCCATCGATGAGCACGACTATTTCGATTTGAAGTTCGACCGCTTTTCATGGGATGATAATAACCAGTTGGGATTTGTCTATGACATGCTGTATTCCAATGCCAGCGCTTTTTATTACAATCTCTTTTCCCAGGAAGGATTCTCCCTGGAAAGTAAAAACATCCCCCTCCAGGGAGTCATCGATTCCCTGGATTACGGCCCACATAAATTAAAAATCCAGGTCAAAGATAATTATGATAACGAGTCCACCGGGGAATTATCCATTTACAAAGTCAAGAAACCCCAATTAGAGCTTTCCGGTTGCAGCGTCTCCGGGAACGAGCTTCGCTTTCGTATCGATAAACTGGAAGCGGAAGCAGCGGATGACGTTACCATTACTTTAAAGGACAACCAGGAACGTACACTCTATACCAGCCACTTGAATCAAACTGTTATCTCCCAACCAAAAGAGTTTGTTTTAAAAGGTTCATTTGCCGGGGTCCAGGTTATTTGTTTTAACTTTATAAAAGAGCGCATCCCTTATTTCAAGCAACGCTTCTTATTAAAAGATCAGTGGTTAACTTCTGTCACCAATATCGATTTCGAAACCTTCCTGAACCGGGATGACGTATTCATTAAAATCCTCAACCCCGGCTTGGCCCCTGGCAATTTGCGCTTAACCGTGGCCCAGGGCCTGGATTCGAAGGAAGTTAACGCCGACTCCAGCGCCGGTTCCATTTACTTTCGTTTCACCCCTCTGAATTTTACCAATAAAGTGCTGCTGAACTTTTCCGTATACAAGGGAGAGGAAAAGGTCGCGGAAATTCAAAAGCCAATATCCCTAATATATCTTAAAAAAGGGCAGAGACAAGAGTTCATATATGAAGAATTCGGCGCTGAATTTGAAACCAGGGCCGTATATGAACCCAGGGTGCTATTAGTGGAGGAAAAGAATTTTCACTCCCAATACCCGGTTTTGTCCAAACAGATCAGTTTATCACCCGATTACTTTGCCTTTCTGGACACGGTTCAATTTACCTTCCGGAAAGACCTTCCCAATCCCCAACAAGTGGGGATATTCAAATACGAGGAAAGACTCAAAAGATGGTCTTACAAAAACACGATTTATGACAGCGCCGCTAAAACCTATCGACAAACCATCTTGACACCGGGAACTTATGCCCTGCTGCGGGATATTTTCCCGCCGCGGGTTTTCTTGAGGAAGCCCCGGTCGCAGCACAGGGGAGCCCTCATGCGTCTGGATGTCGGTATGACCGATGGCGGCAAAGGTATTAATGACGATACGTTAAAAGTGCGGTTAAACGGCGTCCTCCTGGACGTGGATTATGACCCGGATTGGCGGGCTGTCTACATTGAAAATGAAAATTTAAAACCGCTCAAAATAGGGAAAAATGTATTGGAAGTGGAAGTGAGAGATTACGCCTGGAATAAAACCGCCAGGACCTTTAGTTTTAATTTAAAATAAAATAGCCACCAAGGCACGAAGGCACGAAGGTACACCAAGGGGTTTATTATAAAAAAATTCTTGGTGTCTTGGTGCCTTGGTGGCTATGTTTTTATGGTTTTATTTGCATGCTTGATGAATTGCCGCGGCGCCAAATAGAAATCGTTGATAAACAACGGTTTTAAACCCGGCTTCATATAAGAGCGCTTCCAGTTCCGGGGCCGGGTAAAAAGAACGAATAGAAGAGGAAAGATAAGCATAACTGGATTTCGATCCTGAGATCATCCATCCAATGGGTTTGACTGTCAATTTGACATAGAGATGGAAAAACCATCGTATAATTTTCAAGGGTGGTTGGCTGGTCTCCAGGTTAAAAAAACACCCACCGGGTTTCAAAACCCGGTGAAATTCCCGGAAAGCCTGTAAAAGATGCCCCTGATGCGCATCCAGGTTGCGGGTGGCAAAGGAAATAGTTACGGCGTCGAAAGAGTTGTCGGCAAAAGGAAGCAGAAGGGCGTCGGCAAAGGTAAAGGATATGTTGGAGATTCCTTTTTCATGGATTTTGGCGGCAGCCTGCGCCAACATCTGCGCTGAGAAATCCGCGGCAATGATACGGTTGGGGGACGGAAGGCGGCGGC
>JAUPLE010000068.1 GCA_030837085.1 Acidobacteriota bacterium
GGAGTAGCTGGATAAGTTGACCACTTCTTCTGTATATCCTTCTTTCTTGATAACTAGTTCATGGTTCCTGGAGTGAAGCCGCAAGGGGGCGGTTGATACAAATTCGTACGCCGCGCCGATAAACTTTCCATCCAACAGCACATCGGCATCATCCGGGTTTACCACTAAGACCACCCGGTAATCCGAATAATTCACATCCCAATCATCATAGGGGAAATGAAACGTGCAGCCCACCATTGTGAGAATTAAAACCACGAGCCATGCATAAACTATCTTTTTCATTGTTATGCCTCCTTAAATGTATAAATTCCAAAACCTGTTCAAAGCAGATTTTCTGGATATAATAACAGCAATTTTAATGCCAGCAGAATCAATTCAAGCTGTCATCTTTTCAGGACATGCCTGGTCTTAAAAAGTTAATTCTTCTCTTTGTTCTTCTTCTGCGCTCATCTGGATACCCGGTGCGTCTGTACGGGGGCAAACATTTTCACAAATGCCGCAGCCCGTACATAGGTCAGGTATGACATATATTTGTTTTACGTTAACCTGCTTTCCCTCGAAGTTCCAGGTGGGGACTTCGCGGAACCGGATCGCTTTTTCAGGAATAGGACAATGTTCTTCGCACACCGCGCAGTTGTAACCATCCGCATACGTATAACACCGACCCCGGTCTACCACAGCTGTGCCCATTTTGAATTTCTGTTTTTCTTTCAACTCCAGCGGCGCAATGGCTTTGGTGGGACAAACCCGGGTACATTTGTTGCAGGTGTATTCGCAGTACCCGGTCTGGGCGTTGAGGACAGGCGTCCAGACGCCTTCCATACCGGTCTCGAAAAGCGCCGGCTGGATGAAATTGGTGGGGCAAATTTGCATGCATTCTCCGCAGCGAATGCATTTTTTCAAAAACTCTTTCTCCGGGACTGCGCCCGGCGGCCGTAAGAAACGGTGAAGCCTGGACCTGACAGGCGAGGCGATCTTGGGAAGCGCCCCTAAACACAGCCCGAAAACAATAGACCCCATAACTTTACGCCGCCCCAGGTCAATGTCAACCGAAGTACGATTCTCTTTCCTGGGCGCTTTAAGGGAAGCAGCAATGGCGTCTGTGGGACAATCACCCACGCAATTGAAACAAACAACACATTCTGATTTCATGTAATCTTCGAAGGGACTGCCGTTGTAAGTGCAATTCCTGGCGCAGGCTTTGCAGGATATGCATTTTTCATCGGGTTTGAGGTTGAACAGGCTGAATTTGGCTGCCAATCCATACAACGCGCCCAAAGGACAGAGGTAGTTGCAAAAGAACCGACGCTTATACAGGTTCAGAAAGAGCAGGAAAAAGAATATGCCGCCGATGATAAAGGTCTGGTCATATGCCCTTTGTTTAACGGTGAGGATATTCTTCCTGGAAAAATTATAAAAGGGTTTTAATCCTTTGGCTACAATGCCTTCATCTTCGGCGCCTTTTTTTAGCGATTCTTCCAGCAGGTAATTGACCGATGGATTAACAATAGTTGTAACGCTGCGGGTCAGCAGGGAGAATGGGTCCAACCATCCGCCATAATGGGATCCCACCAGGGCGGAAATCACTACCAGGATGAGCATGATGTATTTCAGTTTCAAGAGTTTCTTATCCACGCCTTTTTTTTCTTTTTTGGACTTCTTGAAAAGCCATGAGAAGAATTGGTTAACGGCGCCGAAGGGGCATACCCACCCGCAAAAGAAACGGCCTAATACAAATGTCAATACCAGGGGGACCAGGGAGAGCAAGAAGAGAGGGAGGATTTTGGAAGTGGCAATGAAATTCAACACGAGTAATAGGGGATCGAAGTAGAAAAAGTAATCGGTATAGGTAAACGATTCGGCTCCTGCGCCGGCGCGGCCGGCGCTCAGCAATAGGTAAAAGAACAAAAAAGTAAAAATCACCTGGGCAATGATACGTGCTTTTTGAATGTGTTTTCCTGTTTTTGCTTTCATTGGTAGATTTATATTTTAATTGATTTCAGGTTAATTTTGGAGATATCCATCTGGCCCATTTTTCTTTCGAAGGCCGCGCGGAGGAAGTCGTATTGTTCCGGGGCAGCGCCGAACACGTTTACAGCCACGACGTCGGCTTCCATGATATTGGTGGAGGCGATAACAGTTTTTCTCAGTTCCACGTCGCTGATGCGGCCGCCAATGGGTCCGTTGCGAACCAAGATTCGGTATGCGTCCACGATATTGAGGTGGGATTTGAAGCCGTAACCCAGGTCGGCTATCCCCTGGCCCATGTCGCGGTGGAGTTTACCGCGGTTCCCCCCCAGGATGCCGTAGAGGTTTTTCATACCGATGGTTATGCCTGCGCTGCCGTGGTGTTTTAGAATGGGAACATTTATTACTTTATCGACATCCAGGAAATCTTTAAACACCGGCCACTGTGTAATACGTTGGCCTTTAAAATCATGCACCACCAGGCGGTTTTCATCCGGGAAACGCACCTCTGCGCCTGCTTTTTGAGCTGCATCTTTGATACCGCTGCGGCTGTATGTATCTTCGGCTTTATGGCAGGGGTTATCCATGACGATTACCTTTTTAGCGCCGGCGTTTAGGGCCTGTTCCACGATAGCTCGTACGACATCCGGGTTTGTGCAAGCGGCTTGTTCGATTTCCCGGTTCCACCCGATATTGGGTTTAACCATCACGATATCCTGTTTGGATATAAACTTCTCCATACCGCCTAGTTCTTTTATGGCTCGTTTGGTAATTTCGTAGGGAGAATCGCCTTCGACTTTGACTACCAGGTCGCCTTTCGGGGCCTGTGCCATGGTAAGGAGACCCGGGAGGTACAATGATGATGATATCATCGCTGTTTTTTTTATAAAATCTCTTCGTTTCATCTGATCACCTTTGTTTTCAATTTATATTCTTAAGAGGAGAAAATAGCAGTATTGGGAGTAATTGTCAATATAAAATTTTTGGGAAATTTTTGTTGACAAAATAAAGAAATTGAGTTATATCTAGTACTGTTGTTTAATCGATTCATTTCCTAGCAAAACCAAATAAATAATAACAAGAGGAGGTTACACTATGACGAAAAAATTAAAATTAAACAAACGGACCGTATCCAACTTATCCCGGGCTGATTTAAGCGGCATTAAAGCAGGGGTACAGAGGGGCTGTTGGGAGAATCTCTGGACCATGTATTACTGCGATGTGATATATACAGGCCCTGCCCAGACAGATGGACAACCGTTGACAATTCCTGAGGATAATCTTTAAGAGACAAGAGGCAAACAAGGGCGATTTGAACTCCTGTATACCGGTACACCGTTACGCCTGCATATGTGGAGGTAGGAGTTTAAGCCAGATCAAAATTCCTGGCCGCGATAGCAGCGATTGTTTTGCCGATATTGATAGATGCAGTAGCCGCTGGTGATGGGGCATTTAAGATGTGCACCATATTACTGGCTTCTTTTATACGGAAATCGTCTACGAGGAAACCGTTGGGTTCGAGAGCCTGGGCGCGTACGCCGGCTCCCCCCGCCTTAAGGTCTTCTTCCTGAATTCCAGGAAGTAAACGCTGCAGCGCCCGGGTAAAGGCCGATTTGTTCAATGAACGGTACATTTCGCCCAAACCCATGCGCCAGTGCTTAAACCCCATTATCCAGTATCCTTTATAAAAGAGCAGTTCGAAATTATCCTTGAAAGAGAAATCGTACTTTTTGTATCCTTCCCGTTTCATGGCCAATACGGCATTAGGCCCCGCTTCTACACCGCCGTCAATCATCCGGGTAAAATGGACGCCCAGGAAAGGGAACTGCGGGTCCGGCACCGGGTAGATAAGGTTTTTAACCAGGTTATGCTTTTCCTTTTTTATTTCGTAGTACTCGCCCCGGAAGGGAACAATTTTTAATCCGGGATTAACCCCACTCATGCGCGCGATCCGGTCGGAATTCAGCCCCGCGCAATTAACCAAGTTCTTGCAAACGATATCCCCGGATGTTGTCTGTAAGAGAATTTCCTTCTTTACTTTTTTTATCCGGCGCACCCGTGCATTGAGCTTAATTACACCGCCGTTGTTTTTGAAGATTTCCGCGTATTTTTCCGTTACTTTTACATAGTCCACGATCCCGGTGTCCGGGACAAACAAGCCCCCTACGCCGGCAGCATGGGGCTCATACTCTTTTATTTCTTCGGGGCCAAGCCGTTTGATGCCCTGGAGTCCATTGGCAATTCCGCGTTCATGCAACTTTTCCAGGTTGGGAATCTCGCTTTCAGTGACAGCCACGACTATTTTGCCGCATCTTTCGTGGGGGATATCGTGGGTCTGGCAAAACTCGTAAAGTAATTCGCGGCCCTTGGCGCAGTTAATGGCTTTGAGTGAGCCGGGTTTATAATAAAGGCCCGAATGAATGACGCCGCTGTTATTACCCGTTTGGTGTGCGGCCAGGCGGTCCTCTGCTTCGATGACGATGATGGACATTTTCCCTGTATGGGACATTTCCATGGCTGTGGCCAGTCCGACGATCCCGCCCCCGATGATAGCAATATCGTATACCCTGGTTTCTTCCGACATGATTCCTCCAATAATTTGTATATAGGACTTGTTTTATCAGAAACTTGCGTTTGTGTCAACCCCAAAAGGGAAAAAGACCCGAATGGGACGAATTCCAGCTAAAAAAATAGGCCACAGACGAACACGGACAAACACGGACTTTTACCTTTTTAATTACTAGTGAAATAAAAATCCATTTGCATTACAATAAATCCTAAGGTAATCAGGGTATTCAAATGAGAGAAACGTATGGGTTTTTATTTGTTATTTCCTGGCTTTTGTTGGGGAGTTTTGCCGGCGGCTATTTGTTCTGCCAGAATCCCGGTATGAAATATTCCCGGGGTTTCACCATCAACGATTATAATCTACAACCACAGAATTGGTGGATTGCCCA
>JAUPLE010000642.1 GCA_030837085.1 Acidobacteriota bacterium
AAGACACACTTGTAAAAGGGCGGTTCCTGGTAGACGATAATATGGACGAGCTGAAAATCCTGAAATTGAGAAACAATATCAGTCGGTTTAACTCTGAGGGGACCGCGCTGGTTATTGCGCCGACGCTGCATTGCCCCCTGGAATGCCGCTATTGTTACGTCGATAGGGATAAAGCCGCCATGGACCGCCCCACCATCGATGCACTGAAAAAGTTTTATCTTAAGAGAATTGAACGCAGCCAGGGTGCAACAGTTTGCTGGACCGGCGGGGAACCTTTACTTGTCCTGGATACGGTCGAAGAGTTGAATTCTTTTTTTCTCCATGAGGCCAAAGAAAGAAATAAACCGTTTCAATGCAGCATGGTCACCAGCGGTTACTTGTTGACCGCTGAAATAATCGAACGTTTAAAACAGTGTGGGATAGTCAAATTGCAGGTCACCCTGGACGGCTGCCGGGAATACCACGACCGGTTGAGGTATACCCCGGGCGGTGGGAAAACCTATGACCGGATAATGGCCAATCTAGTTACGGCCGTGAACAGCGGGTTGAAAATTACCCTGCGCTCAAATATCAACAAGGATAATTATGACGGTATCTTCAACCTGATCGATCACCTGGATGAAGTTTTTAAAGATAAGGACAACCTGGTTTTTGCTCCCTGCATGGTGACGGAAGTGAAAGAGGTAAAGAGTTTTTGTCCCTGTAATGTCTATACCAACAAGGAATTTTCGCGATTAGAACCCGGTATACTTTATTATGCGCTGCAAAAAGGGTTTAAAATAGGAACTGAAAAATTATCCACCCACCGGACATTTTGTGGAGCTAATACATTGAGTTTACAGGTTATCGATCCCCAGGCCAATATTTTGAAATGCTGGTGCAACCTGGGCCGGGCTGATAAGAATAGGGTGGGATATATCAAAGAGGATGGGGAAATTGTTTATGCCGATTATCAAGCATTAGCCGAATGGATGGATTGGAATCCATTCGAGATTGAAGACTGTTTAAAATGCAAGGTATTACCCATTTGCATGGGCGGTTGTATGTATCACAATCTCATGGGAGAGACCGATGCCATCGACATGGGATGTACCCACCGGAAGCATAATATCGAAGAAATTTTGAAGTTGTTTTATTTAAGCCGGACACAAGATGTTTCCCGGTTGAATGAGATCAACCTGGGGACATCAAAAAAATAAATAATATAGGAGGAAAGCATGAACAATTTACCGCAAATGAGTGAGCCGATGGAGTTGATCGCGCCGCTGCCACTGAAGTGGGAAATTGACCCTGTTTTAGAAAGTGTATGGGAATGTGCGCCGACAGGCGAGGTCGCTACTTGTAAAAATGGAAGATAACCCCGACAATTCCAGGGCACTCTTCCAACTTTGATGGTTGGCGGAGTGCCCTTTGGGGGTTAGGAGGTAAGAAATAGCATGAGAAACAAAAGGATTGAATTGTTTTTTTGTTGGGTATTAATGACCCTTTTCATATTTTCAACCATCCGGGCGCAAACCCGGATCGATTTATCTGAAAAAATTATCAAAAGCAAAAATTATACCTACAACCGCTTTGATGACAAAGGATTCGGATTCTACGATTTGAGTGACGGAAAATACAAAATTTTCAACTGGAACCTTGAAATTGAAAAATCCATCCCTATCACGCTTGGCGAAGGCCCTTCAGAGGTTAAACCATGGATATATAACGTTTGTATTCTTAAAGATTCGATTTTAATGAATGGCTACCTGGATAGAAGAATCAATATCTACGATCTGACCGGCAAATTTATCAAAACATTTACCATTGATTTTACTCCCAGGACAATCTTATATCACCGGGATAAGCTTTATATTTTCAATGCGATGTTTTTTGAGACCGAAGGTTCACCGGTATTCGCCAGAATTCTAGACCCGGCATCTTTAAAGACAATAAAAGATATACGTATAACAGACAAAAAAATTTTAGTAAAAAAATATGAAGACAATGATACAATTTCCAGGCTACTCTTCAGGTACGATATCAACGAAAAAGGCAATATTTATCTCCTGGATATAGCGGAATGCACTCTATTTGAAATCGATGAAACCGGTAAATTGGTAAAGAAGACCCGATTACCCCATCATTTCAAGATGAAGACCAGTTACGCCAGACAGGGCACAAACGTATCGATTACCCTGGACATGAGAGATATGTATCTCGAGCTTAAACCCGTAAAAGATTCGGTTTTTTTCTATTATCAAAAACTGATAAGCGAGGATATAGATAAAGGCAGCACTTTTCAAACCTATATTGTCAAATTGAACAGCGAGGGGAAAATATCTCAAAAGAATTTTGATGGTGAATTAAGAATTTTAGGTAATCATCAAGGTTTTTTATACCTATTCGATTTCTCCGATTACCAGGTCACAAAAGTCAAACTCAGCGAATGGGATTAGAGAAGACCCTTGAAAACCGCGGCGAATAAACAAGAACTCGTTATCGTCTATCCCCAGGCAAAGGGAGAAACCTTTAATACGGATTTCCGTGCCTTATTGTCTTTTCTAAGATGTAATAACATCGATTACCGGCTGATGGCCGCCGACCTAACCGGGGAATGTTCCCTGGTTGTTGACGGCGTCCTCATTTATCTCCATATCACCGATGTCACTTACCTTCATAAATTGAACGCCCCTTTATCCCAATGCAAAAAGAACAACTCGTTGCTTATCGTCGGCGGGGCTGAAATCCTTTCCGTTGAAAGCAATAAGATACTGGATACGTTTAAATCCATCGATATCATTGCCAGGGCCCCTGAAACCGAAAAAGTCCTGGTTCACCTGGTCAAAACCATTTTTAACCACAAGAATTGGCAAACCGTAAAGGGTATTACCTATCGGCATCCCTCCAGTGAGAATAAAATCATCTCCACTAAAAACCGGCCCCTGTCTAAAAATCTCGATTACCTGGATAACCCTGGTATTTATCAGCAAAATATCCAAAATGCCCCGGGGGATCAATGGTTTCCTGTGATGGTTAGCCGGGGGTGCGACGGGGATTGCATGTACTGCGGTCTCAAGGAACCCTACCGGTTGGATTATGACGCCGGAAAAACGACCTGGAGAAAAAAGTCGGCAAAGAAAGTGGTAGATGACATCGAGTTTTTGTTTTCCAAAGGAGTAGATAAATTCATATTGTCCTGCCACCGGTTTTTCGGTTCGAAAAAGAACCACGCCTCAAGCGCCGTTGAAATTGCCCGGGAAATATTAAGACGGGAACTCAAAGTGAAGTTTAAGTTTATTGCCCTGGCCGGGGATTTAAAGAGGAATCTTCAAAGCCTTTTTGTTTTAAGGGAAGCAGGTCTTGATGAAATCCAGGTGGGGATCGATTCCGGGGCGGCCCGGTTCCATGAAATGTATCGCACCGGTTCTACCGTGCAAAATTGCATGGATGTTTTAAGGTTCCTCCATGAAAACCGTTTCAAATTCAATATCTCTTATATTTTCTATGATCCGTATCTCACTATCCCGGAGATCAAGGAAACCATTATTTTTTTAAAGAATATAAAAGAGTATTTTTCACACCTGGAGCTTCCATACAGCGCATATCTTGATTCAAGAGTATTGAACAGCGCCTTGATATTGCGATACGGCATGCCGATCATTCAAAAATTAAGAGAAGACGGTCTACTGGTGGAGTATCCCGGTTATTCAGCCCATCCCGCATCTGTCTTTCGCGAGCCGGCGGTTAAAAATATATATCGCGTTTACCGGCAGGTTAATGAAACCATTCTTCCCAAGATCAGGCATTTGTTCTATGACAAGGAATTGGTTACGTATTTCAATAATAGTTTCGAGCTTTTCCCTCTGATGGTGATGGAGAAGATTGTTCACTGGGTAGAAAATGAAAAATCCGATGATTTGGGGCAGATCGTTGCCGGGATAGAGCGGTTTACAAAGGATTGTTTTGGACCTTTAATCGATAATATCGGAGATGCCTTTCCAAAGTACAAGAATCCGGCTTTGAGTTCGTGGTTAAAAAGGTGAAGAGTTTGGATTATGGAGAATAAGGAATGAATAAATTTTTGAAACAGTTCACAGGAGCTGTATCTGATTCGGTTGTTAAAACTCATCTTGTGAAATGGAGCACTAACGGTAAGTTCCAGGAAAAGGTTTTTGATGGGGACCTGGTTATTCTGGGTGAGTATAAGAACACTCTTTACTTATTCAATCGAGATGAATATACATTGCTGCCGGTTGAATTATTTTAATAAGGAGATATAAGAATGAAATTTACAGTATCGTTGATAATGGCGATCGTTTTGTTGACCCCGGCTCTTATTGGCTACCAAATTGCCCAATAGTGATTCATGGCTTCGTTTGAACCAAAGAAAAGTGAAAATCTCCGGGGATGCACTTGTTATAATTGAGCAGGATAAAGATGAGAATTGGCTGATCTCCAAGTATAAAATCCCCTATACGGATTTTATAAAATAATGATGAGTTCCTTTGTGGATGCGGAAGATTCGGATATTTATATTGAATATAGGATCGACAACCTGCCAATGAAGAAGAAGAATTGATATCTCAAAAACCTTACCTTATTTTACCCGCATATTTTTTTTGATGACATCCTCATCATTGACCAGGATTTTATTGGCAGCTCCCAGGACCATACTTTTAAAATATAGCGACCTCTCCATGAGCCAGGCTATTTTCTCAACTGTATCAACCCCTACCGATATATCGAATTCTTCCGGTTTCACTTTACGCGGTTCGCCTTCTCCTGGCCGCACAAACATTTCACCGCTGCCCATAATAAGATAATGGAGGTTTACATTGTAATTGACTGAGAGCTTGATAAAGAATTCCGGGCCGGGATTGCCTTTCCCGGCTTCGATATCACAGAGGTAACTGGCCGGCAGGTCCAGGGTTTTGGCCATTATTTTTTGCTGGACTTTCAATTGTTTTCGAACCTCTTTGAGCCGCGAACCCATGTCGGCATAATGGATCTGTCTACCCATTTAATTTCTCTTTGACGCTCAACACGTGGTCGATCCAGATTTTATTTTTTATGAAGCCGCACGATTTCGAGTTTTTGAAAAGAATCTCTTCCATGCCTTCATATAAATGTATAATGATGGTTTCGTCACTGCAGAGTCTTAACATTTCTTCCACCAGGGGGTGACAGAATTCCCACATCATTTTCCTGCCGGTATCCCCGAACAAATATATAGGAAACCGTTTCATTTCCAGGAGGGCACGGTAAACATAGCCCATTTGTTCATTGTCCAGACGGCTTAACTTTGTGGACCAGATTGAGGTCAGATCATCCTGAGAAGAAATTTCCCGTCTTTTGGCTTTATCGATTTTCATTAAGTTCATAACTAAATTGAGGTAGTTCCCGGTTTTGACATGGCCGGGCAGTTCAGAGGGGTGGCAGAGGTAGAAAAATTCCTTCTTTTCTTCCGCCATATTTAATACGAGGTCGTTGACGGTCACTTTAAGGGAATAGCCCCTCTTTTTTAACTCGGCGGTTTCGTCGGATAGGAAATTGTAGAGCAGCCGGGTCAAGAGGTCGTTGCTGACTTGAAAAGAGTTTATATTATAATTATCTAATTTAACTTCCCTGATATCCGGGTCATTTTTTTTCTTTTCCGGCAGTGTGAACAGGACTTTTTTGAATCCGTAATAAGCGATCAGCGCGAGGGCCACTATCCATATGAGGTTGAAACAAAAGCCCAGGAGGAGATAACCGGGCAGCGCCGGTTTACCTATATATATATTATCATCGTCTTTTAAAAAAGGCTCGGCTTTGGTCGGTTGAGGCAAGAAATATACTTGTTTAATATACTCCTTGAAAAAGGCCTCTTTGATTTGTTTGACGGTATTATAAAAGTCTTCCAGGGTTTCATAGCCTTTACTGCTTAACTCATTGGTCAGTGATTGGTAAAAGGTAGTGGGAAAGAAGGAAGAGAGCAAATAATGCATTTTTTTACAATCCTGCATTTGCGCATTCAACAGGTCTTCCAGGGCCTGCATCTTCTGGAATTCGTTCTTGTAATAACTTTCTACAAGCTCCCTATCTATATCCGCTGGTTTTTGATTTAGTTCAAGAATACCTGCTTTTTGATTTGAATTTTTTTCGAAGTCCATCATTAGTTTCAGCTTTTCGATCTCCAATTGAGTTTCAGGTTTAATCGTTGCCGCATTTACAGAAACAATAAGGTCGAGAAGAAAAGGAAGAATTAATAATAATATTAACCAGGAGATGATAATGCCGCGTTGTCCCCAATGTACCGATCCGATTGATCCGAATGCAGAGCCTAAAACGAGGAAAAATGCCGTTACCCCACACATTTCCAGGAAGAACAATACCAGGTATTTGTCGATATCGATCGATACCCCGTTAATGTCAATCAATAATACAGCCAGGAAAAGAAAGAGTAGATTATAGAGGGTCAGCAGGATTGCCCGCGCCAATAAGGTATTTAGAAATAGGTTTTTCTTTCCGGCAATGGAGGCCAGGGTTTTTAGATACTCCTGGCTGCTATAAGCGGGAGAGCCATAGAAAAGAGCAAGCAGGCCAACAAAAACAAGGAATATCCCGGAAAAGTCGGCAAATATGTATTTAGTGATCGTAAATATGTTTTTGTTCTTCAGTGGCTTATAAATATTCAATCGTTCGCCTGAGTCTATGTATGCGGTCATATCCTGCAGAACAGCGGAATTTGAGAATAATATAGAG
>JAUPLE010000643.1 GCA_030837085.1 Acidobacteriota bacterium
CCCCGGATAAATATATACTGGTAAATCGTGTAACCGCTGATGGAAAGCAAAACAATTTTCAGGATATGTTCCTTTTGAACCTTAAAGTTTCTTTCGGTAATCAAAAACCATATTACCAGGACAGCGGATGACAGCAGCAGGCGAATCCCATTTAAGGGTAGGGGAGGGATTTCTTTCAGGGCGATTTTCAAAATCGAATAATTCGCGGCCCAGATCAGTACAGCCACCAGCATCAATCCGTCGCTCAATTGAAATTTTCTATGTTTCATTTACTTTCGTGTTTTTTTCCGGGATTACCAAAGAAAACCGATTATATCACAAAACTCATCTTTCGCGAAATTCCCGCATGGATTAGAAAAACAGGCTGCCGCCGGTGAGGGATGCCCACAGAACACACGGAAAACACAGAACTTTTGACGGTTTCTCAGTGGGGGAAGGGATTTTTCCGGCCTGTCCCCTCTTTTTCTATCGCCGCAGGCGTCTAATAGGCTGGGTGCGCCGCACCCCCGAAGGGCGCCGCTTATAATTTTTACAGGGCAAGGCGCGGGTCTTGACAGCATCCGGGAAGCGATGGGCAGGTTTGGAACCTGCCCCTACAAGGCTTCGATGGGTGAAAGGCGGTATTTCTTTCAGAGAGAGAAAAAGTACCAGGCCAATGGCGCGCCTTATACCGGAAATGAGGCTGCCGGCAATGTATAAATGGACCACGCTGGTTGCCGGAGGTGTAGACACGCTCAAAGACGCCCAGTGGCGGTATGATACACTAAATGATTCGATTTTGGGGCAATTGGAAAAAGGCCCTATCGATGATGAAACAGCAAAAAGTTTGATCGATTTCCTCTCCCCAAAGCATAATAAATACACCTGCTATTATGATCGCTATCTACGAAGCAAGGACTTTAAGGAAATTGCCATCGACGGCAGCGTGTCTTTACTCGACCTGGAAAATAAGACCATTGAAAGCCATTTCGGTTATTTCCGTGATGAGTGGGTAAAGATCACGCTGCCGGAATACATTTAATAACCTCCAACGTTAGGATGATTGCCGTACCGGGAGAATTGAAAAGTAAAAATGAAAAACGAAAAATGAAAAAGTGAAAACGGGAAAGCCGGTAAAACACCGGTTGACAACCCGGGGCTTTTGGTTTAATATAAGCCCATGACAGAAGCACATGGATTAAAAAGTATTCCATATGGTATTGCCGATTTCAAAGATTTTTCCGAAAGCGAAATTTAGAATGAATAAAATAAACGAATCCATGCATTTTAAGAACGGGAAATTCAGGAACCAAACGTCATGGATATCCACACCATTGGGGAAGAATCTCGGCACCCTGTGGAAGTTTCTTTTTGGCGGTGAACAGAGGACGCCTGGAAAGAGGTTACCGGTGCATCCCGTTGAGCTTCACCATTTTGCCAATCCCGGGAATAATGGATTAAAGGCCGCGTGGTTGGGTCACTCATCCTTGCTGATCCATATTGACGGGTATAAAATACTAACCGACCCGGTGTTTCAAAAGAAAGTATCTTTCCTGGGCCCCAGCCGTTTTAACGGCGATGTGCCCCTGGATATAAACCTGCTGCCGGAGATTGACGTGGTGATTGTTTCCCATAATCATTATGACCACCTGAACAAATTCTCCATTCAACGGCTAAAAGAGAAAACGAAGTCATTTATTGTACCCCTTGCCGTGGGCGCCCAATTGGAACAGTGGGGCGTGGACCGTCAAAAGATTATAGAACTGGATTGGTGGCAGGAATATCCGGTAACCAACGATTTGAAAATAGCGGCCACCCCGGCGCAGCATTTTTCCGGTCGTGGTTTCTCCGATCGTGACGTCACACTCTGGGCTTCCTGGGTGATTCAAGCTCCTGTGCATACGATCTTTTTCAGCGGCGATTCCGGATACTTTAAAGGATTCAAGGAAATCGGCGATAATTACGGACCCTTTGATATGACCTTTTTGGAATGCGGGGCATATCACGAAGAGTGGCATGATATCCATATGTACCCCGAAGAAACATTGCAAGCCCATCTTGACCTTAAAGGGGAAATATTGCTCCCGATTCACTGGTCCACCCTCAACCTCTCTCTTCATCCCTGGTACGAGCCTATAAAACGATTAAGTGCCGCTGCCGGGAACGCCCATGTCAAACTAGCGACCCCCATGGTTGGCGAAACCACTGTTTACGGTTCCTACATCCCCTCGCAAAAATGGTGGGAACCGTTGATTTTATGACTAAAAATATTCACGCAATGTACCTCTCCTGCGTACATCCAGCGTGGCGCAGTGGAAGGCCCCACCAAAAGGACCATAAGTAAGGAAAGCGCAGGGAATCGGCGAGAATCCCCAGTCTTTCAGCGCCTGGATCAAGGTCACTTGCGATTTCTCCACGATTACCCTTTTCTCATCAAGCATAAGTACGTTCAGACTGATCCAGCGGCTGCAGGGACTGAGACGAACCATTATTTCATCGACCGGGTCGGGCTCTGGCGCGATTAGAACGTCCCAGTTCTTAAAGAAAGACGGCAAGCGGGCCGGGTCCAGGTATTCCGGGTTCACAAGCACCTTGCCGGGGGCTAACGGCAGGAAGGTCGTGTCGATATGCATCGGTCGCCGACAGCGACTCTCAATTTCGTGGACGTGGTATGTCGCCCCAAGATGACGGCGCAGCCATTCTATTCCGCCCCGATTGGTGACGTGGCTGCGGATGCAGAAAAGGTCGCGCCCGCAGCGCATGAAATCCGCGGCGTCGAAAACCGGTTCAAATTCATTGGTCACATAACGTAAAGGCTCTCCAGGTTTGGATTCCTTGAAATGATCGTCAAAAAGATCATCAAGCAGCTCCGGCCTGGGCGCCGCGGTCCACCTGGTGCCGTTTTTGAAATATTCCTTGAACAGCGCCCGATAGGCATAAGCTTCAAAATAACGGGATCGCCAGCAGGAAGGCGTCTCGATAATTTCATTGCCGGCCACGAGAAAGAGATCGCGAGGACAGGCCGCGCAGAATCCACGGGAAGACCAGTGCGGAGTTCGAAAACGCACATGGAAGTCCACTGGATCCGGGCGGCGAACACGTACCCCTTCGGCTTCCAGGAGCCGAATGAAACCATCCAGTTCTTGTTGGGCGCGGCGGACCATCCAGCCCGGGTAGCGGAAGCCGGATAATAGACGAATCAGCTTCGTTTGCCAGTTTTTGCCGTTAAAATCCACCGAAACATGCACCGTGGGTACGGTTGCCATATCCAATCTGCCTACAATGACCTCTTCCAGCGGATCCCATTCGTTATGGGAATTTACCGCTGAGATTACCGAAGGATCAATCAGCCTGCTATCCGGGTTCTTTTCGCCAACATAAACATCACACATCATATACTCCTATTCAATACTTAAAACAAAATTTATACCAACTACCCTGTCCTAATTCCTTCGTTCACAGGATTTTATTATAGGACTATAGAAGTTTAAAACAAGTTCCCAATATGTCCGTTTTTCAACGATTTCCTTTCCGTTCCCCGGTACCGGGAGAATTGAAAAGTAAAAATGAAAAACGAAAAATGAAAAAGTAAAAACGGATAAGCCGGGGAAAAAACCGGTTGACAACCCGGGGGAAGGTTTTCTGCGTTCATTTTTTGGCTGTTCATGACCGGGGTTTCTCCCATAACCCTGGACGACGTCACCCCCGTTTTCCTAATGCGTCTTGTCGCGGCTATGTTCAGAGCAGGCAAAGTAATCGCCTTCAACCAATCGCGGTTTGCTATTTCCCGCTATTTATGGTATATATTGACCATGGAGTACGCATTAAAAGAACGAATCGGTAAACCGGATTTATTCACCGGTAGAAAAGATGAATTGGCCTATTTCCTCAAGTGGATCGACAACATCAAAGAAGAGAAATCACAGAGCACCGCCCTCCTGGCCCGCCGCAAAATGGGCAAAACCGCCCTCATGGAAAGACTTTTCAATATTACCTTCTATAAAAACGACGGCGTCATCCCTTTTTTTTATGAGATTAAAGAAAATAAAATGTGGGTGGTAGATTTTTGTAAGGATTTCTTTCTCACCTTCATTTACCAGTACATCGCTTTCAAATCCCGGGAACCGGGATACTTGCAACCTGAATCCCGCAGCGATTTTGAAGAAGTTGCTAAAATCGCAAAGAAAGAGGGTCTTGGTTACCTGGTCGGTATTATTAAAGATGCAGCCCACGCCGCGGCTCATGAAGAGATCGATATCCTCTGGGAAATTGTACGGCAAGCCCCCCAATCCATCGCTTTCAGGCAAAAAGAATTCATCGTGCAGATGATCGATGAGTTCCAATTTCTAAATGCCATGATCTATTTGGATAAAGAAAAAAAGAACCTGGCCGATACCCTGGCCGGCGGCTATTTAAGCACCGCCGAAAGCAAAATCGCCCCGTTACTGGTATCGGGCAGTTGGGTTGGCTGGCTAATGAAAGAACTCAGCAGTATGCTGCCCGCACGCTTCAGGAACAAATTCCTTAAACCCATGCCGGAAAATGAAGCCGCGGAGACGTTGTACAATTACTCCCGTTTTTTCCAGGTCCCGGTCACCGATGAAACCGCCTTCTTGCTGACCGGCCTTACCGAAGGCAATCCCTTTTATATCAGCGCCGTTATACGTTCACACTACCCGGGTAAAGACCTCACCACCCTCGAAGGGGTGAGCCGTACCCTGGAGTTCGAGACCCTGGATAACGAAGGCAGCATCAAATTGTCCTGGATGGAATATATTTCCAAAGCTTTCCCGCAAATCAACGATCGCAATGCAAAAAATATCGTGCTGCACCTTACCAAACATCGAGACCGGGAATTCACCCGGAAAGAGATACTGGATACATTAAAACTGGAAATGAGCGACGGCCAATTGGAGAAAAAACTCAAGGCCCTGGTAATGGTCGATATCATCAGCCAGGGACGTAACGACTTCCGATATCGCGGCGTAAATGATACTATTTTCGACAAAGTGTTTCGCGGTGTCTACCAGGAGGAGATCGACGGTTTCGATGTAAGCATAATCGCCAAAGAATACCGGGCCCGGTTCGAGGAATTAAAAAAACAATATCATCGCTTGCTGGGAGAATTCAACTACCGGAAAGGTTATTTTGAAGAATATTTGATCCTGGACCGGTTGCTGTTTCGCGCCCGTGAAGACAATGAGTTGCTTAAGTCTGTGACCCGGTATTTGCCGGGGGATTTTAATTTTTGCGAGTATACGCGGGTGTGGCGGTATAATAGTACGCCCGGGTATGGCAGGGGATTCAGTGTGGATATATATGCCCGGGCCGCATCGCCCGTCGATTATTCGATTATAGGGGAAGTAAAAAGTCGCGACTCCCGGAAGTTTTCCAGGGAAGAGGCAGAGGCGTTTGAAAGGAAATTCGATGAGGTAAAAAGATGTGAGCACCTGGAGAAGGTAGTGGGATTTATATTTTCCCGCGGTGGGTTTACCCTGGAGGCTGAAAATTACTGCCGGGAGAAAGGGATTGCCTGCAGCGAAGATGAGAGATGGCTTGCTTAGCCCGGTCGAGCCTGAACCAAAAAGTCCTGCCATGAAAATAAAAAATCCTTGGTGCCTTGTACGGGCGTGCCTTGGTGGCATTCCGGCCTGTTCCCTCTTTTTCCCCCCCATTTGATGACTTGAGGAACTGAATTCGGTGCCAGGCAAAATTTTGCGCGCGGGGCACCTATAAGAGGAATCCTAACGCCCGCGGCGAAGCGATGGGCAGGTAACTGGCCTCCTCTATCGCCGCAGGCGTCTGATAGGCTGGGTGCGCCGCACCCCCGAAGGGCGCCGCTTATAATTTTTGCAGGGCAAGGTGCGAGTCTTGACCGCATCGGGGTTTAACGTCTTGTTTAGCGGACAAGAGGGGGACAGGCAGAAAGCCTGTCCCCCCCTGCCATATGTTAACTTCTTCTTTTCCTCATGCACGCAAGGGGAGGTGTGGGAGTTTGCACGTTTGCACGCACCGCGCCCCCTGGGGCCCCTGGCAAGAAGCTGGAACCGGAAGCCGGTGCGTGGAGATGTTAAAAGTCGTACAGCAACATTTGATCATTTTCACGCACCGTCCCCGGGTTATTTAGGCGACCACGGCTTATCCAGTGGTCACCGGCGTGGTCATTAAAAAGCGCCATTCTTTATTGCCGCCATCTGATATCGCAACATTGGCATAGTATCCCGATCCCGCGGGCTGATCTGTGGTCCAGCTCCCTTGATGTTCCGTCAGTGGGACCCATTGCAACAACTTGTGTTTTTCTGGCACTGCGTCGAATGCCACTATATTCAGGTGAAGGAGATCTCCGTTTACTATAAAAGGGATGGGGATATTCCATGATATTTCCATCTTCCCTCTTTTTTCATACATTTGCATCGATCCTTCAATCTTAAAACTAGCATTGATCGTGGGCATACTGATTTTGACATCTTTATCTTTCTGGTCCATATCTATTCTCCTTTATATTATACATCGAATGCATTCCTGGGCTATACATTCAAAACCCATCCGATACGCTTAACCACACATTCATATCTGGTCAATATTTCCTTCGCCTTACTACGGCGGCGTACCATTATAAAACATCATCATGGCCTCCTTTTTTGGTCTTTGGTGAGTGGTGAGTGGTTAAGGGTGAGTGGGAAAAGATAGAAGTTGAGATATCCACCCATTTCGGTCCGGGATTGGCAGCGAATATAACCCCAATGCCCACTAAAACCCCATAACCAATCAAAATCACATTTTTCATTTTATTGTTCCTGGTTTTTTTGCTCATACCTGGGTTCAATCATTAAGATCAAATTATAGAGAACACCTTCGCCGAAAGCTATAACAATTATTCCAAAATATATAAAAATTATTCCAAATTCCGGCATAAAAAACGCCCCCGGAAATGA
>JAUPLE010000069.1 GCA_030837085.1 Acidobacteriota bacterium
CCATTTTCGATTATGAAAAAGAGTTCCAATTTTATGACGGCTTACTGAGCAAATATGGCCGGCGGTCTATTTTGGAAATCGGCTGCGGAACCGGTAACCTGGCCCCATATTTTCTGAAAGCCGGTTATGAATACACCGGCCTGGATTTATACGACGAGATGCTGCAAATTGCCCGGCAAAATCACCCCGAAGCCGCGTTTGTCCAGGGAGATATGCGCGATCTGCATTTACCGCGGGCTTTTGATGTGGTCATTATTACCGGCCGCAGTTTCTGCTATATGACGACCAATAAAGATGTAATGAACGCCCTACAATCGATTTATAAGATTTTAAAAGAGGACGGCTTATTGATTTTCGATAACTTTAAAGCCGATGAACTGCTGCCGAATCTCAAAAAGGAATCCGGCCAGGAAGTGGAAAGCGGCGACACAAAATACCGGCGGGTGAACCGGACGTCGTTGAACCTGGAAACCGGTTGGACCTGGAATTGGGAAGCCGAATACCATATCGAGAAAAAAGGCCGGGAGAAAAAACTCATCACGGATCGGTCGGTTCTAAGGGCTTTTACCGAAGATGAGTTGAAATTGTTTTTACAGTTGACCGGGTATAATATATTGGAGATCATCAAAGAAAATACATTAACATGTGTGGCGCAGGTGAAGTGATTTTATTAGACTTGACAAACATCGAAACTTTAATATAATGCAGTAATGGGTTACAAAGCGAATTTTTTCAAAGATGCCAGGTATTGGATTTTGATCTGCCTGGGCGGCGCCGTGATATTGGCGCTGGCAGATGCCATGATAAATATTTTCCACGGCTGGTTTGCCAATTTATTTGTCATCGCGGTTATTATTTCTTTGTGTTACTTTCTCTATAACCGGTATCAGCTAACAAGAAAGAGAGAAGAGCTTCGCAAGATACTGCCTGTTTTCGAAGAGAAACGAACGGAAGAAATCCGCCGGCTGGTGGAAGCCGACCCCGGATTCCAAACCTTTTGTTACCAATGTGTCCATTTTAACCAGCAGCGAAAAGGGTGTTCCCTCCATTTGCATAGTCGAAAAATGGAGATAAAACTTCACCCCGCGGATAGATATAAATATTGTCTTTATTGGAATGTGACCCCGGATTCGAAATTATTGAAAGAAATTGCCCCGGAATTTGACGGCGGCATTTTGTGGTAAACCTCATTGACAGGAGAAAAAATGAGTCAAACCATTGGAATATTGGGCGGCATGGGACCGGAAGCCACTGCTCACATGTTCAACCTTATTATCAAATATACAAAGGCCGGCACAGACCAGGAACATATCCCTATCATCGTATTCGATAACCCGAAAATACCCGACCGAACAGCCGCTATTCTCCATGGTGGTCCTTCCCCGCTTCCGGCGCTGGTCGAAAGTGCCAAACTGCTGGAAAAAGCCGGGGCCGACCTTATTGTCATGCCCTGCCATACGGCCCATTATTTTTATGATGAGATTATCCCACATCTTCACATCCCCTTTCTTCATCTTCAACGCGAGACGCTCCGCTATGTGGAGCAGCGACCGGGAAATTTAAAAAGGTTCGGCCTAATCGCCACCACCGGCGCAATCAAAATGGGTTTATTCCAGGCTATTTTTAGTGAAAGTAAGAAAGGATTGGAGATCATTGCTCCCGGCCTTGAGGACCAGGAGATAATGATGACAGCCATGTACGGGGAAAAAGGAATCAAACGGGGTTATAAACAGGAACCACGGGAATTACTTTTAAAAGTCATAGCCCATTTGAAAGAACAAGGGGCTGAAGCCATTATCGCCGGCTGCTCCGAAACACCCCTGGTCTTAAAAGAAAGCGAGTTTCAATTACCTGTAATTGATCCGGTTATAATAACAGCAAAAGCCGCCATCTTAAAAGCAGGATATAAACTAAAATGATAGAATTACAAATGACCGATAGAAAATTACAAACACTGGCTGTGCCGGCCCGAATCCGCCTCATCGCCGTCATATTTCTTACAAACCTGGTAATCTTCCTGCTCTTAAGACTGGGCTTCCTGTTTTTTTTTATCCCGGATACCACCCCGCTCTTTTCTCTCCCAATTTTAAAAGCCCTTTACCTGGGATTTAAATTCGATGCGCGGCTATCCGCGTTGATCTGCTTGCCCATCCTCCTTTTATCAGGTATTCCCTCTCTCGATCTTTTCAAAAAAAAAATTGCCCGGCGCTCCTGGACCGGGTACTTATTGCTTACCTTTGCCGTTATCTTGCTCATCTACCTTTTTGATTTCGGCATATATGCTTATGTTAAAACCCGCCTCAATGCAACACTGCTGATGTTTACCAATAACCCGGGCATGTCCCTTAAAATGATCTGGGAGACCTATGCGGTGCTGCGTATCCTGTTTTTCTTTTTTCTCTTTAATTTCCTTTATTTTTGGTGGATAAAAAGGCGGCTCGCCAAATTAAGCAGCCTGCCGCCCCTGTCCCAAACCCGCCGGCAAAAAGTCGTTAAATATACCGTGTTCAGCATCCTCATGCTGGCGGTTATTTACGGGAAACTGGCGCGTTACCCGCTGCGCTGGAGCGAGGCTTTTTTCTCGCCCAATACCTTTGTCAGCTACCTGGGCGTCAACCCCGTGCTCTTTTTCTATGATACTCATTTAGCCGACCCCCTTAACTATGACCTGGACAAAGTCAAGCAATACTATCCCCTGTTGGCCGACTATTACGGCATCGCGGCGCCCGAACGGGAGAAGTTATCCCTTGTCCGCTCCTACAATCCCCAACCACGGGTGAAAGGTTCTCCCAACATTGTCTTTATTATCATGGAGACCTTTGCGGCTTTTAAAACCGGGGTTGTCAACGACGGGCTCAATTCATCCCCCTATTTCGATAAATTGTGTGAACAGGGACTTTATTTCACCAACCATTTCGTTCCCATGGAGAACACCTCGCGTTCCCTTTTTGCCCTCTTCGTCGGGATGCCGGATGCCAGCCGCGGACGTTATTCATCATGGAACCCCCTCCTGGTTGATCAGCACACCATTATGAATTATTTCACCGGTTACCAAAAAATATATTTCCTGGGCGGCAGCGCCAACTGGGGCAATATTCGCGGCCTGCTGTCCCATAATATTAAGGACCTGGAAATTATAGAAGAAGGAAGTTACCGTTCCCCTGTCCTCGATGTCTGGGGAATCTCGGACGCCGACCTGTTCATGGAAGCCAACGAAATCCTGCGCGAAAAGAAAGAGAGCCACTTTTTCGCTTTTATCCAGACTTCCGGCAACCACAGGCCCTTCCTGATACCCAAGGACAGCCGGGGATTTAAAACCGTTAAAGTAAAAAAGAATAAACTCATCAAAAATGGCTTCTATTCGTTAGAAGAATATAATGGTTTCCGGTTCCTGGATCACTGCCTGGGGTACTATTTTGAGTTGGCCCGTCGGGAAACCTATTTTAACAATACTATTTTTGTTATTATGGGAGACCATGGCACGCTCAATGGGGCGCGGGACACCCGGTTCGGCGATCTATCTTTCGGTTCTTTTAAAGTTCCCCTGCTTATTTACGCCCCCGGGCTTATTCAAGAACCAGGGAAAATAACCACGGTGATAAGCGAATTGGATGTGCTGCCAACCCTGGCGGGTTTGATCGGTAAACCTTATATTAATACTACCCTGGGAAGAGATGTTTTCGACCCCGCCTACAAAAACAGGATGTTTGCATTTACCTATACGCCGTTTCGCATGGCGCCGAGGGTGGGTTTGATCGATGAAGAGTTTTACGTCAATGTGGAGCCGAACGGTTCGTACAGCCTGTATCGTTGGGCGCCAACCGAGGCGCCGCGGGACCTTAAAATGCAGTTCCCGGAAAAAGCCAAACAAATGGCTGATATGGCCGTTGCCATCATGGAATATTCGCGGTATTTGTTGTATCATAATCGGAAATAAGCATAAGTTTTTGCCCCTCTGCGCCCCCATGCTGGGGGTCCCGTTTTGTAGGCACGCGGTACCCCACTGCGCCCCTCTGCGAGGGCACGCGGCGCGTGCTTCCTATTGTAGAACTGAACCGGGAGATTCCGCTGTGAAAACTTTCCGGCTCTTTAAGCTGCTTTTTATTTTCCCCGGAATTCTTGAATTTGACTCTCTGTGGCTTTTTTATAGGATAATTTCTTATCGATCCATCGGTGAACCGGGTCATAAAAATTACTCCAAAGCGGCATAACGTCATCTCTATAGGCTTTTTCTCCCCAAAGTTTTACGAATCCGATCCTGGCGCCCCTGAGTGTTCTATATTTTTTATCGGTCAACAACTTTCTCTTGTGAATAACCATCAGCCGGTATCCCCCTCTAACAACCATAATGAAAACCGTGTCGATGAAATAATAGATAGAGTTGATTAAAAGCGATATCCAGATGGGCTCACGGTTTCTCTGCCCCTCCACCGGCTTATTTTCTAACCTTAACTCCAGGTTTTGTCTCAATTCCTGTTGTTTC
>JAUPLE010000644.1 GCA_030837085.1 Acidobacteriota bacterium
CCACGCGACTTACAATATTTACCGGTCGGACATTGCTTCGCTGTTCCCGGGCTATAACAATTCCAATGGGGCGCTGGCCTATTATGATTTCAATACGACGTCATTCGACGACGGTCTCCACACGATTGTATGGGTGGCGACAGACAATGCGACCAACTCAGACGGCATTGGCAGCCGGTATTTTAATATCCAGAATACGACCAGTGATAGGGCTTCGGGAGATGTAAGCCTGAGCTCACTGGAGAACGAGGGCCAGTGGGTTGACGTCCCGGGTCCCGTGGATGTTATTAAGGGATACGCGAGTGATAGAGTGAATCTTAAACCTCAACGGGTGTACCCGGATGAGGAGGGTATGATACGCATCGAAACCAGGGAATTGGAACGGGTGGAAATTCGTTTCGATAATTTCGGGCAATTGTCCGGGTGGATGCAGGTAGGCGACCTATTAAAAGCGCTGCCTATCGGTTCATTCCTGGACCGCGGCAAAGGTATTTTCTACTGGCAGCCGGGGCCGGGTTTCGTGGGCGAATACCGCCTGGTGTTCACGGCAACGGACCATGACGGCAATAGGACCCGGAAGAATATCTTGATTCACATTGCCCCCAGGTTCGACCACCGTGTTGACAACACTAAAATGGCTAACGTAAACACCGATTAATAGATGGGGGATGGGCAGCGGAGCGCGGGGGTGGCAATGCAATGCAGTGCCGTGCGCTTCGCTGCCCGTTTCTTTTTCCTGTTTACTTGTTCGCCGGTTCGCCGGTTCGCCGGTTCGTCACTTCGTCACTCTTCGGCGCTGTAAATAAAAATTCCCTGCCGGACTATCCCCAAAAAAAGTAAAATAATGTATAATTAGGGGGATGGATTAATTAAGGAGTAAAAAATGAAAAAACGGTTGAGTTTCATGTTGGTTGTTTTAATAGCGTTGGCGTTTGTCCTGGTTTCCGCGTGGAAATATCAAACCCCATTGACCGTAGCGGAAAAGATTCCAGGGCTCAAACAGGATGTCCAATTCGGCAAGCTGCCGTTATATTTTATTCCTAACCGGGGGCAGGTGAATGATACCGCAAAATTTTATGCCAAAACTTCAGGCTATACATTGTGGATGACAAAGGAAGGGCTGGTTTTCGACAGTATTAAAGAAATAAATGGACAGCGTCCGAAAGAACAGGGAGAACGGGATGAACGGCGCGAACGGGATGTTTCCCGCCTGGTTTTCAGGGGCGCGAATCCCGGACCGGAAATGGCTCCGGTGGATGTGACCCAACATAAAGTGAACTTTTTAATTGGCAGCGATCCTTCAAAATGGCTTACGGATATTCAAACGGCAAAAGCGGTCATGTACAAAAATATTTACCAAAATATCGATCTAAAGGTATACGGTATTGAAAAACAGATCGAATACGACTGGATCGTTAAACCCGGCGGTAATCCCCAGGATATACGAATCGAATATAAGAATGTTAAAGGAACCCGCATCGATGAACAAGGCAACCTGTTAATCGAGACCGGCTTCGGTGAATTGATGCATAAGAAACCGGTGAGCTACCAAACGAGCACAGCGCAGGGCGAAGGTGTAGGGGCAGGTTCCCAAACCTGCCCTAAAAATCGAAGGGATATAAATGTAACCTTTAAAAAGTTGGCTGAAAATACCTATGGATTTGAAGTGGGAGCGTACGACAGGAGCCGCGAATTAATTATCGATCCGATGGTGCTGGTTTATTCCACATTCCTTGGCGGGAGTAATAAGGATCATAATTTTGGTCTAACCATCGACGCCGGCGGCAGCGTGTATTTGACCGGGGATACATACAGCGACGATTTCCCCACCCACAATGGTTATAAAAATACCTTTAACGGTGGTGGCATGGATGCATTTGTGACGAAATTTTCCCCGGACGGCGACGACCTGGTCTTCTCCACCTACCTGGGGGGCAGCCGCAACGATGTAGGCGAATGTATTAAGGTAGACAGTAACGGCAAGGTATATGTCACGGGAATTACTTACAGTTTCAACTTCCCCACCCTCAATGCGTACCAAAAAGCCAACGCCGGCGGCATGGACGATGCGTTTGTGGCGGTTCTTTCGGCGTCGGGCAGCAGCCTGGTTTCTTCTACTTATTTCGGCGGTAATGGCCAGGATGAAGCTTTCGGTATTGCGTTGGACAGCAGTAATAATATGTATATTGCCGGCCGGACCTCCAGCACGAATTTTCCTACTGTGAACGCTTATAAAAGCACTTTCGGCGGCGGTGAGTTGGATGCGTTTGTGGCGAAATTCTCTTCATCCGGCAGCAGTCTTATTTATTCGACTTATTTGGGCGGCATCGGCACGGAAACGGCCTACGGTATTGCCGTCAGCGGTAATAATGCTTACGCCACAGGCCGGACCTCCAGCATTAATTTCCCTACCCTGAATGAGTACCAGGGTACTTTTGGCGGCGGCGAATATGACGCTTTTATTACTAAATTATCGGCTTCGGGGACCAGCGTGATTTATTCGTCCTACCTGGGCGGCAGCCTGGGCGATACGGCCTATGATGTTGCCGTAGACAGCACCGGCAAAGCCTATGTAACGGGCGATACTTACGGCGCTAATTTTCCCACCAAAAATGCTTACCAGGCCAGCCACGGCGGGGATAAAGATATATTTCTTACCAGGTTTGCCGCTAGCGGGAACACCATGGAATATTCCACTTTCCTGGGGGGAGTTGAAGCAGATACCGCTTCCCATGTGGTATTGGACGGCGTCGGGAATATATATCTAACCGGCGCCACCAGGAGCTCTAATTTCCCGGTAAAAAGAGCGATTCAAAATTCTTTCAATGGTAATTTGGATGCTTTTGTCGCCATGTTGTCCGCTGATGGCCAAAGCCTGAACCTCTCTACTTATTTGGGCGGAGGCAATTATGATTCGGGAAGAGGCATCGCGGTAGACAAGAATGGCAATATTTATTTATCCGGTTATACGGAGAGTTCCGATTTTCCTACTGAAGCGCCTTATCAAAAAAATATGAAAGGGACAATGGATGGTTATGTTTGCAAGATTTCCGCGCCGGGGTTGGGGACGCTCTGTGGGGCCGTGGATAATTGCGATCTTACCTGGACCACCGGCGGCTCCGCCAATTGGTTCGAGCAAACCGATACGGCTTATTATGACGATGATGCGGCCCAAAGCGGCGCCATTGGCAACTCTCAATCGACTTTTATCCAAACCACGGTCACGGGCCCGGGTATTTTGAGTTTCCGCTGGAGCGTTTCATCGGAGAGTTATTATGATTCCCTGGCATTTTATATTGATAGTAATTTGCAAAATAAAATTAGCGGCTCTGTGGTCTGGGAGCAGCAAACCTATATTCTTCCTTCGGGGACGTATTCGTTAAAGTGGAGTTATGAGAAAGACTCTTCCAGCAGCGGGGGTTCGGATTGCGGGTGGCTGGATAAAGTCGAATACACTTCGATGCCGGAGATCGCATTGAATCGCACCCAGTTAACTTTCGGCTCATTCCCGGCGGGAACCACCGGTCCACAAACGTTTACCGTCCGCAACAAAACCGATAGTAAATTGAATTGGTCGCTGACAACAGATCAAAACTGGATTACCTGTACGCCCACTTCCGGGACCAATTTCACCGAGGTGACGGTTTCCGTGGATCCCGCCGGTTTTTTTGTTGGCGCCTATACCGGCACGATTACCATTACGGACTCCTTTGCCTCCAATTCTCCCCAGACCGTAACGGTTACGCTCAACGTATATCAATCAGGCGGCGTGACAGCTCCTTTCGGCGATTATGCCACGCCCAGCGATGGGGCCACCGTCAGCAGCAGCGTTCCTTTTTCCGGTTGGGTCCTGGATGATCTCGGCGTAGAAAGTGTAAAGTTGTACCGGCAGTCCGGGGATGCATTGGTCTTTATCGGGGATGCGTTGTTCGTGGAAGGGGCGCGGCCGGATGTGGAAACGGCATATCCTTCATATCCATATAATTACAAAGCCGGTTGGGGTTATATGATGTTGACCAATTTCCTGCCCAACGGCGGCAACGGTACATTTACTATTGTGGCAAAGGTTGTTGATGTGGAAGGAAATGAGGTAACCCTGGGTTCCAAAACCATCACAGTGGATAATGCGCATGCGGTGAAGCCTTTTGGAGCGATGGATAATCCTGCCCAGGGAGGCACGGCCTCCGGGACGGCTTTCAAGAACCAGGGGTGGGTATTGACGCCGCTGCCCAATACGGTTCCTAAGAATGGGTCCACTATTGATGTTTACGTAGACGGCGTGAAATTAGGGCAAACGGTGTACAATATTTACCGGCCGGACATTGCTTCGTTATTCCCGGGCTATAATAATAGTAATGGGGCCCACGCTTATTTTTATTTTGATACGACGGTATATAATAGTGGTATTCACACGATCGTGTGGGTAGCCAAGGATGACGCGGCGAACGCGGACGGCATCGGCAGCCGGTATTTTACGATCAAGAACGCGACTGAGAGCGCTGTATCCGTAAACAACCCACAGTTCCTGGGCGAAGTAGGTCCGGGCGCCTGGTCGGATAACCGGGGACCCGTGGGAGTTATAAAGGGATACACGGATGGGGATGAGGTTGAACCCCAGCGGGTTTATCCCAATGAGCAGGGCATGATCCCGGTTGAAATCCGGGAGTTGGAAAGAATCGAACTGCACTTTAAGCCGGATAGTCAACTGTTTGGCTATCTGAAGGTAGGAGAGCAATTGAGAGCGCTGCCGATTGGTTCCTCCCTGGACCCTGGTAAAGGTATTTTTTACTGGCAGGTGGGGCCCGGGTTTGTCGGCGAATATTGCCTGGTTTTTGTAGAAACGGGCAGCAACGGCGACATGACGGGAAAGAATATCCTGGTCAGTATTGTACCGAAATTTTAGGAGTGAATAAATTGTTGGAATCCCACCGTACTACTGTTGCTCATATTGAATTTACATCCCGGTGTAATCTGAAGTGTGTTTTTTGTTCTTCCAGCCAGCCCGATTACAAAGGCATCGATATTGATGAAGAAACCATCGAAAGCGCTATCGAGGCATTAAAAAAACGTAAGCCTAAACTTGTCAGTGTAAATGGGCACGGCGAAACAACGATATATAGGAATTGGCATATCTACTGCAATAAAATGCTCGACGCCGGGATAAAGCTTCATATTATTTCTAATTTTGCCAAAAAATTTTCACCGGTGGAATTGCATACTCTTTCGAGGTTTAAAAGTATTGAAATTAGCTGCGATACCAGCGATCCGGTGTTGTTAAAAAAGTTACGGCGGGGACTTGACCTGGAAACACTGTCTCTTAACCTGTCAAGGCTGCTGGAGATTTCCCTAAAAGAGAGGCGTCGATTACCGGAAATTTCTTTTAGCTGTGTTATCTCCGATTTAAATGTATTTAAATTAACCGATTATGTGGCTTTTGGGAAGTCGTTGGGAGTCACTCATTTTAATTTTTGCAACCTGACCAAATACCCTGATCTGGAAGATACATTGAATGCGAATCATATTTCTGAAATGCCGGTTGAATTATTACCGGAAGTCAAAGCATCGTTAGATAAAACGTTTGAGTTTTTACATGAGTCCCATATTGCATATCATTTTCAACAAGGTTTGTTGGATTCTTTAAATCAGAAAATCCGGGAAGCGAATTCGTCGCCACTGCCACTTCCGCCTCCGCCTCCGCATCCGCTTCCGCTTCAAGATAGTAAAGAAAAAGAGCCGGTTGAAGAGAATACGGGGGAGATGAACAAAAATATTAATGAACCCGGCCCCCATCGTTATTCTTCGTCCGGGAAAGTGGGCCAGACTCGATCTTGTTTGGACCCCTGGGAATTTATTCTCCTCCAGGCGAATAAGGATGTTTCACCGTGTTGTTGGCATCGCCCGATTCATTCCCTGGGCAAAAATCAGTCTTTAGCTGAGTCGTTTAATAATACGCGGATGAAAGACCTGCGCAGGCGTCTATTAACCGGGGATTTGTCTGAAAATTGCCTCAATTGCCCGGCTAGAGGCTGGACAACGATTGATAATCTCAGGCATATGGTATGGAGTTATCTAAACCCGGGCATCAAGAAATTATTGCCTTTCAAGATGATGAAATTTAAGCCGGATGTTTTAACGCCGTTTGAAGTGCACTTTGCCGAGGGTTGGTATCCGCTTGAAACCGATTTGAATATTGTGGATCCGGATTGTCAATCGTGGCGCTGGATGTCGAAAAAAGCGGTTTGTATGTTAAAAAATCCGCATAGGAAAGCGTTGTTAATTATCCGGGGAGGGGTAGACAAAGCGATTTTCCCGGATCAAAAGGTTTTCATTAAGTTTAATGGCACGCTTTTGGATGAATTTATTCCAGGTAGTGCGAAGTTTTTTAAGGAGTATAATCTCCGCCCGGAAATGATGGGCGAAGATGATACGCTTCCTCTTATAATTGAAACGGATAAGGTATTTGTCCCGGCTGTACTTACCCCAACGGCAAATGATAATCGCGAGTTAGGGCTGCAGGTATATCACTTGTTTTTCGGTGAAGCGATTTGAGTTGGGATGTTCCTGGATTCGCGCAGGTTCTTCAAACACGGGCCAATTTTTTTCTTAACCACTTCTGATCGATGATCTTCTTCTCAACAAGCTGCACCACCATATCTACCAATGCGGCGTGCGGGGTCGGGCCTACTCCCGTCACGTCATACATTGGCTGTAAATAACACCAGGGTACATAGTACGAGGGAGTAAAAGCAACTGTGGTGAAATAGCAGGCGTGAAATCTCTCTTTGGGTTTCACGTCTTCTCCATAGGTCGGATATACATGGAGGAGGAAACGATTATAATTGGCGCCTTCGGTAATAAACAATATTTTATAGAATTCTTGCTCTTC
>JAUPLE010000645.1 GCA_030837085.1 Acidobacteriota bacterium
AAGAGCCCCCTGGTATTATCTTCCAAACTTTTCTTTTAATTTTCGGTCCACCACTGGCGGGATCATGTTCTTAATTTCCCCGCCCAGTTGGTAGATTTCTTTGACCAGCCGGGAACTGACAAATGAGTAATGCACCGAAGGCACCAGGAAAATAGTCTCACATTCCGGTTCGATACGACGGTTCATCAGCTCCATCTGGAACTCGATCTCAAAATCCGATATGGCCCGTAAACCACGCACCACCGTAGTAGCGTTTTTCTTTCTCAGGTAGTTCACCAACAGCCCTTCAAAACAGTCCACTTCGATTTCGGTGCGGTCTTTAAACGTTTCCCGTAAAATATCCATTCGCTCATCGATGGAGAAGAGAGATTGTTTGGAAGGATTCTTTAAAATAGCGACAATGACCCTATCGAAAAGCTTGAAACCCCGTTCGATAATATCGATATGGCCATTGGTTAGGGGGTCGTAGGACCCCGGGTATACCGCGATTCTTTCTTTCATTAACGACTCCGATTTTGAATTTTAATAGTTAGAAAATATTTAAACCCGCTAAAATTTTCATGACATCGATTTTCAAATCATCCAGGGAGCTATTGTTTTCAATCGTATAGTCGGCCATGGCCATACATTTCCCGACCTGTTGGCCGCCTTCCGGTTCGCCTTCGCCCCATTCGCGTTCCAGGTGGGCCAGTAATACATCATCGTCTTCAACGTCGGTGCCGCGTTTCCTGCTTTTGATACGTTCCAGGATGAGTGACAGGGTGGCGTCGAGGCCCAGCAGGAAGAAACCCTCTAATTTTTGTAATTCAATAACTTCCGCGGGGTTCCGGATGCCGTCGATGACCCATCTTTCGACATCCAGGGATTCGATTTTCTGGCGGACCCGTTTTCCCAGGACGCCTGGGCCGCCTTCTTTTCGCAGGCGGTTGCCGATATCCTGGGTATCGGCCCGCGATACATGGCGCCCCCCAGGTATACGTTTGGCGATTTCTTCCCGCACAATATCCGAAAGAGAGATATATTTAAAACCCATTTTCTCCAGGATTTTAACTACTTCTCCTTTGCCCGAGCCCATGCGGCCGGTTAACCCGATAAAAATTTTAGTTTTCATGTTATTGTCCATATTTATACCTATCATCGATAATATCGATCTCCTGCCACTCTTTGATCCATTCATCCACGGTAAAGCTCATATAGCCTTTGTCGTTATCTTTAACCGAGGTAATAATCCGGTTTAACCCGGCGTTAATGATCATTTTTTTACAGATGAAGCAGGGAAATGCGTTTATGACTTCTCCCGTATCTTTGGTTTGGCCGTAGATATACATATTTCCGCCCAGCAGGCTGACCCCGGCGCGTGCGGCGTTGATAATGGCGTTTTGTTCCGCGTGAACCGAGCGGCACAGCTCGTATTGTTGGCCTGAGGGGATATTCAGTTTTTTTCGCAGACAGAAGCCGTGTTCAAGGGAGCTTTTGGTTTTACGAGGGGCGCCCACATAACCGGTAGCAATGATCTGGTCTTCTTTTACGATAATAGCGCCGATTAGAACTTTCAGGCAGGTAGAGCGCGTGGCCACCACCCTGGCGATATCCAGGTAATACTGATCTTTTTCCGGTCTTACTGTCATCTTGATATCTTACACTTTTATCAAGAAAAATTCAACTGGTAAAACCTCTTTTTTTCTTGCCTGCTCAAAACGTACGTCGCCTACCTCTTCAGTCAATATTAGCTTAGCTTATCTTCTCAATAAAGGATTTTATTTCGCTAAGAACTTTGTCTTTAACATCATCTGATCGAAGCACCAAATCTTTCATCAAAGCCCAATCCAAATCGCAGGCATACGAATGCCTTGTGAAGTGTCTAAAACCGAGATATTCTTGTAATTCCTCACACATATTCTCGCTTAGCACCGCATATTTTCGATTTTTCGTCCGTTTTGACATTCGCTCCAGTAATTCTTTATGCCAATCCATTCCCTCAGGTAGGCTTTTATCGATTTTTCTGGCAATACGGCTAAAAATATTTTCAAGTCCATTATAGAATGAATGCAGCATCATCGCCAGCGAACCAATCTCGATAAAATCCGGTGGATGGTCTTTTATCTTTTCTAACAAGGGCTCATAATCTTCAAAAAGTTTATTAACCTTTCTACATTCAGTCTCTATATCCTCAAAAAATTTTTCAGCCGGCATAAAGGCTTCTCCCTTGTTTGCGAATCTTTTCTTTAAAATCTCCCGGTATAAAATCCATCGGCACTAAATCCACTTTCCAGCCGACCACAGAGGATATTACGGCTACTGTTTTAAAATATGCCCTGGGAGAAATACCGGAGACAGCCAGGTCGATATCCGAAGACCGGTCGGCCATGCCATCTGCAAAGGAGCCAAAAAGAATTATTTCCTTGCAACCTATTGATTTCAGGTACTCTGTGGCCCGTTTAAGTTTTCCTTCGATTTTCAATTCGTTTTTCTTCACGGATATCCTCCGCTTTGTACCGGGTTCATCCAGGCCACCTGATTTTTCCCTTGTTTCGGCAGTTATCATTTTTTTCATCGATATAATAGATACCATATCTTGAAAAAGATTTCAACCATCCCAATATTTTAATATAAACCGTAGTGCAGAGATTATCGAATATTCCGTAAACCTGGATGGAAAGAATCGAGACACCTTCTTCATCGACTTTTCTTCGATATCCAGGATAAACACGGTTTCATCGCCGGTTGAAAACATCCGTGCTCAAATATTTCAGACCGGAGTCAACCATCAGCGTGACCACCCTGGCGTTTGGTCCCAACCGTTCTGCTACTTGAAGTGCAGCAATGACGTTTGCCCCGGAAGATGTCCCTGCAAAGAGGGCTTCGTCCCTCGCGATGCGCCTGGCCATTTCCTTGGCGTCCCCTGTTTTGACCGCTACAATTTCATCCACCAGGCTCGGTTCCCAGAGAGGAGGAATATAGCCGATTCCGACTCCTTCGATCTTGTGAGGCCCTGGCTGACCACCCAGCAATACCGAAGATTCCGCCGGTTCGACAGCGACGATCTTGATACCCGGTTTGTATCGCTTCAGCACTGTGGCGACGCCGCGCAAAGAAGCGGCTGTTCCCACACAGTGAACAAAAGCGTCAATCTCTCCATTGGTTTGATCCCAGATTTCCTCGCCCAACGAATAGTAACCAGCGATGCTGTCA
>JAUPLE010000646.1 GCA_030837085.1 Acidobacteriota bacterium
CACCGCCGTGTACGGGATAGCCAGGTCTTTTTTAAAACGGATAAACGCATTGTCAATGGTCTCCTCATCCCTCCCTTCATATGCAGGAAACGGGTTGGTAACCGTAATCCCATCCGTTAAAAATCCAGTAACCATATCGGCGTCAATGTTCCCCTTCTGCCCACCCCCATATCGATATACAATGGTTATTATTTTATTCAACGGCGGTACTGCGCCATTCACTCCATCTCCAAAATAGATTTCCCCTTTGGACGGATTTAACACACAATGGTAGTCCCCAGGTCCGGAAACGTCGAAATCCGCCGCAAATTTCCACGCGACGCCATCAACGGTTACCGTCTCGCTGCCGGCAATAACCGGGTATATCCCGGTTTTGACTACCTGGTGAGGCAACCCGGAGCCGGTCTCCTGCTCGGTGAAGGTTCGCCCTTCCACGGCGGTAACAACATTGAGTAATATCCTGTCCAAACGCGGCGTAATGTCGAAAGAGGCGTCCAACAACCTGCACCGAACCCACAACTGGTTGAGATATTTCCATTGGGGATTGTCGGTTTCCGACCAGGAAGCGGGAAATTCAGGCGGAATCCCTTTAATTAAATCCGCCGGGGAACAAAAGGAGATAAAACCCCTGGCTGAAAATACCGACACCGAAGCGTTGGTGCAGGTTACTTGCAGGGCTATCCATTGATTATTATTCCAGTATTCCCAAACCGTTTGCCCGGAAGATGATTCAAACACTCCCCCCGCAATCCCGGATAAGAATTCTTGCTCTCCAGGCAACCCCTTCCCTACTGCCGGTAAATCGCTTTCATAGGGGTAAACGGCAATCCTGATTTGCTTGCCGGTCATATTGGAACGGTCCCCTTCAAGCGCCAACCCGATATAAAACGCATCCCCTTTCAACGGATACTCGCCAAAGGGATGATAATAGGTCTTGGGATGCTCATTAAACTCCGTCATATCCATATATTGATAACCGGAATAACAAATGACTTTTTTTAGTTGCAAAGGAATAACCTCGATTTCCTCCATTGTTTCAAATGTAAAATCCGTATCGGATGAACCGGTTTGAAAAAGGGAACCTTTGGGGATTGTTTTGCATTGGGGAAAAGTCGGGGTTAATTGGAGATCGACTTTGGCCGGTCTGGCGGGTTCGGGTCTCATACCCAGCAGCGCCAGGTATTTTAACAGGTGAGCGTCGCTGACGAAATCAAGGCTGTACAATTGCATCTCCGACAGCCAGGCAAAGAGCTCCATGAAAGTAATACCGGGATCATGAACATTGTGATCCGTCCACTTTGAGGCAAGGGCGTAAATAGGAATAACTTTCCGGGCTTCTTCCACAAGCTCACTAAAGGTTTTATCATCAAGATTCGGAATCGGCAGAGACATTATAAAAACTCCTTCAGGGGATTTTTTTATATGCTTATACTTACATTTATTTCATGTTTTCCACTGCACACCATAATATAAGGTGGAACAGCGATACCCTCAAGACTATCCGGTTTTAGGGTGGTTTCACTGAAACCGGGACAATTACTTTGCGGTGTAAGTTTTAACGAAAGGTCGGCCACATAGTCCACGCCTTCGATCTTCTCCAGTAAAGCGTAGAAATCGGAAAAGCAGGGTATTTTCCCGAATTCCCAACCTTTTTGGTCGCTGCCCCCGGTCAGGGGATAGAGAAAATCCTTGAGTTGGGAACCGGCTTCTTGTTCCACCACGGGAACGTCGTCGATGGACTCGGCCATGATGCGGGCATAAACAGTTACTTCGACGTAAACCGGCCCTGTTACCCGGATATGGTCTTTTTCCACCGGGATCATGGGGGCGTGTTCGTCCAGGTAATCCAGGACAATATCTTTTAATTGCAGAGAAAGTACAGGCTGCTCCTCATCGGTGTGGGGCATCACGATCATCGTAACCCACCCTTCTTTAGTTTGGCCGAACTCATTCATATTGGGCAGGCATTTCACGCGGGCAATGCCGGTGGAAGCCTGGGAAGTCAAATTTTCAAAATCTTCGCGGGTAACGGCCCGGTTCCGGTGCCGCAGTAGGTAAGGCCCCCTTTCCATTAAATCGTCAATGGTTTCGGTCTCCGCACCCCCGGCGGCGGCCAGGGGATTAAATGCCTTTTCCAGGAAAGGAACCGATGCTTTCAGGTCTTTAATCAGCAGTTCCGCCAGGTTGCCTTTTTCACCTCCGCCGCTGCTGTAATTGACTTTTATATTATCTTTACCGGAAGGGGGGATTTTGCCATAGACGCCGTCGCCAAACGTGATGGTCCCGGAGACATTATCGATTTCATAACAGCGGTCGTCCGCGGATGCATTGGGAAGATTGTCTACGGGTTCCCATTTAACCCAGAACTCGGTTACTTCGCCTTTGTCATCCGGCACCGGTTCCACTTCATATATTTCTTCTTCGGTGAGCCGGGTTTGTTCTTCCGTGGACAGTGACTTGAATTCATCGATCCATATTTCTTCGCTGCCGGAAACCACCGGGACTTTGGTCAGGGTAAATTGCTGGCCGGCAGAGCCGTCGCTGGAGCCCGGGATTTCGCTCTTTATGGTTTCGCATTGGATGGCCCAGGCGGTATTGAGGTATATGCCGTTAATAATGGGTATGATGACGTTATCTGCGCCTGAAGCGGTTTTTTCTTCATATACGGCGCGAATCCAGTAGGCGTCGGTTCCAAATTTGCGGCATTCCAGGAAATCCGTGGGAAACACGAACTCGATCACCCCGGTTTTGGTAAGGCCCATGGTGGCGTCGAGGAAAGTTAGTTTTTCCCATTCTAATTCTTCATTGTAATATTCCCAGCGGATGAAGGGAACCTGGTCCGGCGTCACGGGTTTTTCATCGATAATGAAAAGTAGGCTAATGGGGCCTTTTTCCAGCTTGTAATTGAAACCCAGGTATATGGCGCGGTAGGTGTCATCGAGATAGGTAAAAGGTTTGAATTTGTTCCCTTCGATTTGGGTGATGTTGCTGTAATCGGTGTATCCCAGGTTATTTTCGGCAAGGCAGTAGGTAGGTGGTATAGCGCCGTAATTGTAGGCGATTTTCAGGGAATATATCACGGGTGGGTCGATATCGGCGGTGGAGATTTCCCAGGTGCTGGGACTGGTTGAGGTGTTCTCTACCATTTTTTCTTTGCCGTAATCACCGTAGGTAATCCTGACCCGGATCCAGTAGTTATTTTGGCCTGCCACATCGGTTTTTTCGATATCCTTTGGGCATACAAAGGTGACGGTGTTGTTGCCGTTGATAAGAAATTTACCGGTTCCGTCCACCAGGTTTTCGATGCAGCTCCAGCCTTTACCGTCCCAGTATTCCCAGGACAGGGTCAGGTCCTGGCTGCTGTCGGTTGAAGCGGCTGAAGCAGCGCCGGTCATGTCATCCAATTCCCCGGGTTTTTCAGGTTCACCGCCCAATTCTTCTATCCTGGATATTTCGATGTACCATTTTTGGATGGCGCGCCTGATATTGATAACGGTGCGCCGCTGCCGGGTTTTCAGGATTTTCATCAGGTCATCCACGCTGTGGGCCAGGAATTGGTTGATGGTGGAGATGCCGGCGTCGGTAAGCCGGTCCATGAAGGTGTCGCCCAGCCCGAAAAAGTCGATCAGTTCGATGGCCACCGGGGTGGAAGGGACGCCGTTTTTCCGGTAGGAGGAAAATTTTAAGGTAACGGATATATTTTTCTTAGAAAAGGCTTCGCTGCTGCCGATGTAAAAAACATTGCCGGCCGCGGGTCTTTTTCCGAAGGGGTATATTTTTTCCGCGTAATCGATGCTGTTATTGGCAAGGGTGAGGGCCAGAGGGACATCATCCTGGAACAGCATAGCGGGTAAGATGTCCCGGGCTGTATCCGGTGTGGCGATGCCGATGGTAGCCACTTCCATTTGATTGGCCGGGCTTTTTTCTATACATCGTATCCACCGGCTGGTAATGCCGTTCACTTCATACTCCGCGATTTCGTCGTCGTTGCCTTTTACCAGGGTAACAATCTTATTGCCGGAACCTGTCGTGGAGACGCAGGCGAGATTATACCAATCGGATAAACCGGTATCTTTATTTACACCGTAGTATTGCCATGTTTGGGGTATTTCCAGGGTTTTACCGGCGCCGCCGGGGGTGAAATGTATATTCAATATTATGGCGCTTTGTGAATTGAACAAATCGGTATGGCCCAGGTAGAGGACATGTTCCTGGAGGTTTTTTTCTTTAAAGGGTTCATAACTGGTGACTTTTTTAACCGGTTCACTGCTTTTGAAAGAGGTTGTTTCAAGTTTATGGGACAGGGTAATTTGGGCATCGGCGATGGCGGAAACAACAGCATATTCCGGGTTGGTTTTGCCGATGAGGATGTGGTCGCCTTCGGCGAGACCCTGGGAAGAGAGTACGAATATGTCGCTGTCGTTGGTTTTAGTGGAATAGGCCAGGGTGGTTTCAAAGGGTAGGGCGGAAAGACCTGGGACGATATGGGGTGGGCTTTGGTAAATGGCGTCTTTTTTGACATCCACGCTGTAGACTTTGACCAGGCGGGCGGGGGAAGCCCAGACGTTTTTTTCCGTTTCGAAGATGACGTCGCCGGAAGCCACCTGGGTGCGGGCAGGTATAAGGATGTGTTCGGTCGCGCCTTCGGACAGTACAAAAACCACCGGGGCGGAGGCGGATTGGGCGGGGATGAGTTTAATGCCGATGCGATCCAGGAAAGAGATAAAATGTTTTTCCGGCAGCCGGTTGAGTTGCTGGGAAATGAAGGTGAGGAGTTGGATAAAGATCTTTACGATGGCAAGATCAGCGTTTTTTTCTTTTTCTTCCAGCCGCCATTCCGGGGTATAAAAGGGAATCAGCGCTTTAAATTCTTTGAAGTAATCTTCGAAAGTGCGCCGTTCTATTTTAGGAGTTTCGACCGCCATTATTGTTTCTCCGTTTTATGTTTTTTAAAATAAAAGTCCATTGATTTAAATGATTAACATGGATTAAGGATAAATGCATTGCGAAGTATGACCTTTGTATTGCGGACCATGACCTTTGTTGGGTGTAGTACAACCGTTTCAATGCATAGTATAACTTTTTCATATCATAGTACAACCGATTCATTTCATAGTATAACATTTTCATTTCATAGTACAACCATCTCGTCTCATAGTACAACCGTTACATATCATAGTACAACCAATTCGTTTCATAGTATAACTTTTACTTTTCATAGTACAACCGATGCATTTCATAGTACAACCTTTGCATTGCGTTTGGTGTATAAAATACTGCGTGACGGGAATAAAACCGTAGGAGTTTGATTCATCAAACCCCAAAGATGAATGTCTGTAAAGGGCTTGATAAATCAAGCCCCTACCATAAATGCCTCTACCATAAATGCCTCGATAAAAAATGCCCCTACCAAAAAAGGGCCCTATAACAAACAGAACCAATATTTTCATGGCTGTCCCATTTTTTTCTCTCCCACGGATGGAGAGACTCCCGCTTTTGTTTTCGCAAGCGCGGAATCTTTCCCCTTGCTTTCCGGCTTCTTAACAGCTAAACCGACCTTCTCAATCATTCTTATTCTTTCCTTTTTTACTATTTTATTCTACTAATTCCCCATTTAATATGTTACTGGCTATTTTATGCCTTTCCATGAAAATCGCCTGCAAATCCTCGCTGGGGCCCAATCCCAGTGAACGCCCGGTAATACGTTCGATAGCTCGAATTGCATATCGGAATGGATGGCTAATGTTATGGCACTCCTTGCGGGACTCATCAGGGAGTTTAGTTAAATAGTCTGTCAGGGCCGGTAACGCCTCCTTTTGACCCAAATGCCCCAGGACGACAAAAAATCCAATGCGGGGAAAATCTAATTCGCGAAAAGGAAGCGCATAAA
>JAUPLE010000647.1 GCA_030837085.1 Acidobacteriota bacterium
CTTTGGGGCTGTTAAAGGAAAAGAGATGCTCGTCCGGCGGCGAGTAATGGACATCACAGCGCGGGCAGTACAGGTCACAGGGGAATATTTTTTTCTTGTTCTCATAAAAAATAGCCGCTGTACCGCTGCCAAAGGCAATCGATTTATCCAGGGCTTCGAACAGGCGGCTTTTGGTTTCTTCTTTTATGTCGATGGTATCGATAAGGACGTCGATGGGTTTGTCTTTGACGGTATGGTCGATTTTCGTCTTTTCGCCCTTTTTGATGTGGAAGTAATAGCCGCGGTTGATGAGAAAGCTGACATCGCCGCAATATCGGAAGCAAACCTGGATTTTCCCGAGGTAATTTGCCAGGAGTTCGGCAATGATTTCGTCGATGGAGTAGTTTTTGATTTTTTGACCGCAGCCGGGGCAGTAGAAATCCGCGATTTTGGCGTAGAGGATTCTCAGGTAATCGTAGATATCCAGGGAAGTGGCCACGATGGAGCGTGGGTTTTTGGCGGGTTTTTTGTGCCGGAAAGCGATAGCGGGAGGTAAACCGTCGATGTTTTCCACGGCGGGTTTTTCGATTTTATCCAGGAATTGGCGGATGTAAGGGGAGATGGATTCGATGTAGCGGAGATACCCTTCGGCGTAGATGGTATGGAAAGCCAGGGAGGTTTTACCGGCGCCGCTGACGCCAACGATGGCGGTGATTTTGCCCCTGGGGATGTTGACGGAGATGTTTTTCAGGTTATTGGTCCTGGCGCCTGTTATGGTAATGTATTTTTCTTCTGTCTTCACGGTTTCAGGGTGACGGCGGTTCGTCATGGGGGCTCGCCGGCGGGATTGTTTTATTGTTTTTGTATTTATAGAAATTTAACAATACTTCATGCCGCAGCACCGGGTCTTGCGCCATGGCGTCCAATAGCTCCCGGGCATCGGCTAACTCATTTTCCAGGCCCCCGGGTTTCTTTTCTTCCACCGGCAGGGACTGCTTGTCTTTATTGTGTTTGGGTAGGCTGCCGAATAAAAACCAATCGATGGAGATATCGAAATCGGTGTGCAGCCGGTAGAATGTATCTACTTTGGGCAGGGATACGCCGCTCTCATTCTTGTAATAATTGCTTCGGCTGAGTCCTAACTTCTCGGCCATCTCCTGGCGGGTATATCGGTATTCGTCCCGGATGCTTTTTAACCGTCTGCTTAAATCCGCTAAAAAGCTTCTTGTTCGTATCGGCATGGTATCAACTCCTTTTCATTTATTTTATATATTTCGATCCGCACTGATTATGTTTCGATTCGGGAGCAATATGTGTCGAATTATTCTAAAATATTCCCTCACCCGGGTTAAAATGTTTCTTAGGAAGCGCGTTGCGTTTCCCAGGAAAGACGTTGCATTTCTTAGGAGGCGAGAAACATTTCTTAGGGAGTGCATTACGTTTCCCAGGAAATGCAAAACATTTCTTAGGGGGCGCGTCGCGTTTCTTAGGAAATGCGAAACGTTTCTTAGGGGGCAAGTTGCGTTTCTTAGGGAGCGCAATACGTTTCTTAGGAAGCAAAAAACGTTTCTTAGGGAATAAAATGCGCTTCGAGGGAGGTAAAATGTGTTTCGATGCAGGGGATTTTTGGAATCACGGATGGGCATCTTTCGTTTCATTTTATCAATGGATTTCATTGTCGGTAAGGGATATCGTGGATTCTCCCGGTATTCGAATCCCCATATCCGTTTCGTTTTTATGGGGGGGGCTTGCATCGACGGGTTTTTGCCTGACATATCCTTTGGTAAGAACGGGAATTCCTAATATTTCAAGCATTTGCGGATGTTCTTTTAAAGCCATCTTGCAAATTTGGATAAATTCCTTCATCCATAGATCGAATTCCGCCATGAGGGCGTCCCTGGTTTCCAATGCGGCCTGTGATAAGCCCCTGGCTTCCTGGTGGAGGTTGTGGGCTTGTTCGATTTCTTTGATTTTATTATAGGAGGCCGTTAGTTTATCGGGGGTAAGGCCGTTGTCTTTTAAGTTGCCGACCATTTCCGCGTCGTCCAGGAGGTTGGAATAAAAGGTATCCGCTTGTCGCAGCCAGCCGTTAATATCTCTTTGCCTGGGTTCGTGCAGCATCAGCCGTTCCAGTCGTTCCGGGTGTCGGCGGTATTTTATTTTCATCAACCTGACATGCGACATATAGATAGGGTGAACCCGGGCCAATAGCCTTTTCAAGGCGCCCCGGGCTTCCAGTTGTTTGCCGTTCAATTCCGTTTTCTGTTTATCGGCGTCCATGAGTTTATCGAGCATGGCCATGCCGGCGTCGATTCGCTCATAAGTCATGTTGTATTCAGCGATCAGCGGGTAAACCAGGTCGTTTTTTCGGGCGATCGTCAGCGCATGCCTCGAACTATAAAAATAATCGGCTAAACTACTCATTGGGTGTGCCATATTCAATTCCTTTTAATGCCCCTGCCCGGCATTTTCGTTCTTGTTTTCCATTTAACCTTCTTACCACAAATTTTGTTTTTTTTCAACTGTTTTGAAAATTCCTAAAACAATCGTCTGAACCGTGATGGATTTAATGCTTCCCTTCCCAAATCGGGCAGACACTATGGTCCCGGTAGAACATCCTTAAATACGCGGATGTATTGACATACACCGGTAA
>JAUPLE010000648.1 GCA_030837085.1 Acidobacteriota bacterium
CGTGTGCTCTTCCGATCTATGCCTCGGCAAAAGATTTCGCCGGGTTATGCAAAAAGTACCGGGACCACCTCCCGGAGATCGATTACGACCCCTATCCATTGAAAGAGAAAGCGAAAATCCAAGAGGTCCCTACGGGGTTTAATAAAATAAAAGCGTTTCGCGCCCGGCATCGATGCAATGACGGCGAAACCATTCTTTATCACCTCATGGTGGAGATGTAAATAATAAGCCGCGGACAAACACGGACTGAGAAAGAATAAATCCGAAATTCAAAGCACGAATTTCGAATTTTCCTTTCATCATTCATCATTCTATATAAAGTCACCGGGGAAGGAGAAAGGACATAAACGTTTTTTCCACCTACGCTCCTACGCTCCTACGCTCCTACGCTTTGAGTAAGACGAATTCTTTTTTTCTTTTGAGTCCTTTATCTTTTGAGTAAGCCTTTATCTCAATTCCCATTCCTAAATTACCAAGATAATCTATAAGGGTTGAAATTTTTACATCTTTCCTCGCTTCGAGCTTCGAAATGCTCGACTGAGAAAAGGCTTTTATATCGTCCTGGCGGATTCCCATTTTTTTTCTCAATTCTGCAAGGCGGATTTGAAATATCTCTTTTTCGGCATTCTTTTTGGCTCGTGCCACTCTTTCCGGAGGCAGCATTTCTGCCAGTTCATCGGTGAAATCTTTATTTTTCCTTTTCATTTTCGGTCTCCTTTTTCTCAAGGTACTGATCGTATAATTTATCAGCGATTGGTATCAATCGCTGATAGAAACGTTTATCACCTCTTTTATCTCCACCAATGAGAAGGATCGCTTTCCTGTCCGGATCAAATGCAAAGAAGATTCTGAATAACCTTTTTTTATTTTGGACTCGCAATTCTTTCATGTTTTTATGCTTGCTTTCATTGATGGAGTCAACATAAGGCCTCCCAAGGGAAGGGCCGATGTTTTTTAGAATCAAAAGATTTTTATAAATAGCTTCTTTTGCATCATCATTTAGCTTTGCAATCCATTGTACAATTTCGTCTGTGCGTTCAATTATCCACATAATGGTTTAATAGTAACACCTCTTTAATATGAAGTCAAGTGAATATTTAAATTCCTAAATCAGGCATGAGGGCGAATAAGCGACGCAGTGGGGCATTAAAGAAAAAGATATTATATGGTATAATGAGCCTTTATTTAAAGGAGATAAAATGAACGATGAATTTAAGGAAATAGACAAACCAGTCAACGGTGAGAAAGATGTCCTTTTCGATGATTACGTCAACCGCAACCGTTTCGGTTCCAGGTTCTGGCTCTCTGTCGCGCTAGTGCTTTGTGTTATCCTGGCCGTAGTCGTGTATAAAGTGGCTGTCCTCGACAAGATCATCCAACCGGAAGTGTTAAAGGCCTCCCTGCAAATCTTCGATATCGACAGCCAATGGGTCGTCCAACAAAAGGTCCATGAAAAAGATTTTAACGGCATCATCCTGGTGCCCCAGGTATCCTTTCGCTTCCGCAACATCGGCAAAATAGATTTGTCCTATGTTTCCGTCCTGGGAGTCTTCCGGTTACTGAACCAACCAAAGTCCATCGGCGAAGATAACCGGCTTGCGCTTAAGGATACCCTGAAACCCGGCGGCGAGAGTGAACGCATCGTTCTCACATCCGGTTTCGGATATCGGGCCTCCTCCAAAGAAGCCTTTGCCAGGAATTCGAAAGATTGGCAAAACGCTACCGCGGAAATTTATGTTAAATCGGGCAGTTCGATTTTCGTGTTTTTAAATAATTTCTTCATTATCAAGAGGATCGAAGGCCTGAAAATGGGGATCGACGTTAACATCAAATGATTTTTCTTTGAGAACAGCGCGCCGTGTCCTATGACAAAAAGGTACAGAAGGAGTTTCAAAAAAAGAAAGGAGATATGTAAATGATCAAACGATTATTAATGATTTTAACTGTTGTCATCTGTTTATTAACGCCTGCCGCGGGAAACACAGCCGACGCGGGTAATCCGCTGTGGCTTCGCTATCCTGCCATATCACCCGACGGCGGCGCCATCGTGTTTTGTTATAAAGGGGATATCTTCAAAGTCCCTGCCGCCGGAGGACAGGCGCAGCCCCTCACCTCTCATGCGGCTTATGATTTCAAGCCCGTGTGGTCGCCCGACAGCCGTTTCATTGCTTTTGCCTCGGACCGCAGCGGCAATTTCGATATCTATATCTTGCCCATCGAGGGCGGCGAACCCACACGGCTGACCTATCATTCGGCCAACGAAATCCCCAACAGCTTTACCCCGGATGGGAAATTTATCCTTTTTAGCGCCACGATTCTCGATCATCCCAACAATGTCCAGTTCCCCCATGGGGTGTTATCCGAACTTTATAAAGTTCCCGTTGAAAGTGGGCGCGGGCGTACAGTCCAGGTGCTGGCCACTCCCGCCCTGGAAGCCCGGTACGATAAATCCGGGAAACATATTCTTTACCAGGACAGGAAAGGCGTGGAAGATGGCTGGCGAAAGCATCATACTTCCTCGGTCACCCGCGATATCCGGCTTTATGATGTCGAGAGCCAAAAGCATACTAAATTAAGTCCTTTTATTGGCGAGGACCTCTCGCCTGTTTTCAGCGGCGATGAGAAAGCGATCTATTATTTAAGTGAACAATTCGGAACTTTTAATGTCTGCAAATTAGAAATGGCCAACACCGGCCAGGTAGCGTTAATGACCCACCATGAGAAACACCCGGTCCGCTTCCTCTCCATAGCCAACGATGACACTCTCTGCTACAGCTATCACGGTGAGATTTACACCAAAGCCCGGGACCGGGAACCTATGAAAGTTCCAGTTCAAATTGCCGTGGATCGGAAACAGAATCCGGTCCAATTCCAGACCTTAACCGATGGGGCTACAGAAATCGCTCTCTCCCCCGATGGCAAAGAAATAGCCTTTGTCGTCCGGGGTGAGATATATGTTGCCTCGGTGGAATACGGCACGACCAAACGCATTACCAACACGCCCGGACAAGAACGTTCCGTTAGTTTCAGCCCCGACGGCAAGACCCTGTTGTACGCCGGCGAAAGAAACGGCAGTTGGAATCTTTACCAAACGGCCATTACCAGGAAAGAAGAGAAACACTTCTCCGCGGCCACGCTGTTAACGGAAGAACCGCTGCTGGAAAGCCCGGAAGAAACCTTTCAACCGCTCTACTCCCCGGACGGCAAAGAAGTCGCTTACCTGGAAGAACGCACCACGTTGAAAGTTATCGATCTAAAGACCAGGGCCATCCGTACCATCCTGGATGGGAAATTCAATTACTCTTACAGCGACGGCGATATAAGATATCAGTGGTCCCCGAACGGACAGCAGTTCCTGGTTATCTATTTCGGTAAAAAGCGCTGGAATACCAATGTTGGCCTGGTAGACGCCCAGGGGAAACAAAACATTGTCAACCTGACCGAGAGCGGCTATTTTGATAATAATCCTAAATGGATAATGGACGGCAAGGCCATGATCTGGCTCTCCGACAGGGAAGGAATGCGCAACCATGGCAGTTGGGGTTCCCAACGGGACGTGTACGCCATGTTCTTTGACCAGGGGGCCTTTGACCGCTTCCAGTTGAGCAAAGAAGAATTCGAAGCCGTCAAAGAAAAAGAGAAA
>JAUPLE010000649.1 GCA_030837085.1 Acidobacteriota bacterium
GGGAAAAAGATAGGGATTTTGTCGAGCGAAACGGCAGGCTATTGTTCCTGGCGTTTGTCAGGCCGATTATCAATGGCAGGGGATTTGATTTCAAAGAAGTCCAGGTCTCGGAAGAGAAGCGGTTGGATATCGTGATTACCTTCGATAATAAGAAATATATTATCGAGCTTAAAATATGGCGCGGTGAAGCTTATCACCTCGAAGGCATCCGCCAATTGTGCCGGTACCTGGATATTCAAAATGAAATCCCGGGTTACCTCTTGATTTACGATCTGAGAAAAGAGAGTGGGCAAATCGGGAAAACCGAGACAATCGAAACGGAAGGGAAGAAGATTTTTGCTGCCTGGGTGTAGAAGATTTATATTTGATAGGTGGAAGAACTATGTTATATTAAAAGGAGGAAAATATGAATTGCAAAAGAACCAGTTGGTCTTCAAAGCACTGTGTGGTTTATCCGGTTTTGATGGTGCTATTTTTACTTATCTACAATGCCCCCGGGTATCCCAGGGATTATCGATTTACCGATATGCATCTACACTATGTTAATTTTGTCCTGGAAACCCAGGGTTTTAAGAACCTTTTTGACGAAATGAATCAGAAAGAGGCGAGAATCGAGAAGGCTGTCGTATTCGGATTGGGATATGCTCTTTCCTGGCCGGATATACGACCCGATCGTGTAACGTATTATACTGATCCCAATACCTTTACTGATAATACGCCGCCGCTGTATTTTAACAAAGAAGGCGATTATAAATTATTAAGAGATTATTCCAGGCTGTCCGAGGAGCAGAAAAAGAGAATCTACCCCTTCTTGCAAGGGATCGATGTAATGGGTCGGAATGAAATTTATTATGTCCAGGAAATGTTTAAAAATTACCCTGAACTTTGCGGTATCGGAGAATTGTTAATGCGGAAAGGTCTCATGAACAATGTGACTTCTTTAGTCCCGGAAGGGAATAGTTATGCCATGGCCCCAGTATTTGATTTTGCTGCGGCGAACAACTTGCCGGTTATTTTTCATCAAAATATTGCCGATGAAATCCCTTCAACATCGGATGAACAAGACCAAATCTATATGAAGGAGATTTCCGATATACTTCTTCGTCATCCCAAAACTACTTTCATTTGGGCTCATACCGGTATCAGCCGCTATCTCCTTGTAAAAAACCATATCCAGGTCCTGGATAGGCTTCTTACTGCTCATCCCAATTTATATTTCGATATTTCCTGGTTTGTCTGGGATGCTTATATAAAAAACAACATGAAACGCTGGGCAGAGTTGATTATCAAATTCCCGGACCGTTTCATGTTGGGATCCGATAAAATCGGGAATTTTAAAGCGACCAAGGACTCAAAATATTCGCCGGAAAACTCTGCTAAAATGGATTTATTTATGTCTTCCAAAACCCAAAGCACTGGGGTTAGTGATGAAATTAAAAAGTATATACCCCTTTTGAACCTCATTGATTCCATGCCCGGTGGGGGGCCCGTGGTCTCCGATAAACTTGCTTTTTTGAATATCGATAAAATACTGGATTCTTGCGGCTGCAAAAAAGGTAGATCGCTGATTATCCCCTGGGGAGATCGCGATCCCTGGAAAGAACCATTGTACAGCTTACCTACCGCGGTGATGGAGGTGAATAACGGTAATCCCATTCCCATGGCGGTTACCTCCGCTTACAACAACCTCAAAAATACCATTGCCGACAAATATTATCGCTGGGATAGGAAATACGATTACTCCGGTGTGGTTAAAGAACTCACCATACCAATACCGGTGTCACATTGGAAAAAACAGGGTGTTATCGTTTTTAATGACCCTAATTTCAAAAAATATACCGGCATCCTGGAGAAATCTACTGATGTACCTTTTTCAGCGGCATCCTTGATTCTAGTCGGAAATTGGGAGGAAGCTTTCTCCTATAAAAACGGCAATAAGTTATTTCCCAATGGTAATTGGCCTACTTTACCCTGGTGGCAAAGCGACTCATCCGAAGAGGGAACCATTGATAAGGTTATGGTCCCTGATGGGAAAGAGTTGGTATTGTATGATGATGAATATTTTCGCGGAAAAGAAATAGTCAGGATACCCTCCACTCACGGTGGTTATATCAGTTTGGGAAAATGGGATAAGCAAATAAAATCTTTTCAATTCATACCGGTGAAATGAACTAATACGCTTTACCAAAGGGTTTCCGCTTTTTACCCCACTTGCCCGAAGTCTATTATTGAGGAATTTCAAATTTACAGTGATCGATTATGACAACTGCTTTATAATTATCCTCTACATCCTTAATGAGAAAAGTAACATCATATTTAGAGCTTACCAGGGAAACAGTTCCGGTGTAAGATAAATTGCCTTGTTTGTTTGAGAAAACCGTTTTAAAATCCAGATAGCATTCAGGACCATATTTTTTACCACCCGATTGGCATATAGCTTCATTACCATCCAGTCCACTTTTCCCGTTTAAGCATAATACATAGCTTGCTGAACTCTTTAGATTTGGAACGACTAGATCGATATTAAGTTTACCTTTAGAAGCCGAATAGTCGAACTTAGTGGGATTTTGTCCATTACTTTTCTCCCCATAGATCATCACTA